>JAFGOJ010000423.1 GCA_016926575.1 Anaerolineae bacterium
AAATCGATCTGCAGCGCGCTCTGGGTAGACTGGATGGTGAGCAGCGGCGCGACGGCCGCGGCGATGACTTGAACGCCCCGCTGTTCGAAATCTGCGAGTTGAAGGTCCAGCTCCACGAGCTGGGTTCGGTCAGGCCCTCAGCCGCATTTCTGGAAGAAGACCAGCACCACCGGCCCTTCGGCCAACTGCTGAGACAGGGTCAGCCGGCCGCCGTCCCCACGGGGCAGGGAGAAGTCGGGAGCGATGGCAGGAACGTTGGCGACTATCAAGGGGCGGGAGGATGGGGTGAGAATGGGAGACACGGGCGAGGTAAACGCCGGTGTCGGCAGGGGCGAGGACGTTTGCAACCGCAGACGCTCGTCGAGTGCCTGCCCCAGCCGGGCCAGGCCGTCGATGGACGTCGCTTCCGAGTAGATGACGACGTCGGCGGCGTCGCGCTGCCGGTACAGCCACTCGTTGAGGGGAGTCCCACCCGTGTCGATCGTCCACTGCGCGGCTTGCATCGTCAGCATGCGCGTGACGACGCGGTTCAGAGCCGCGCGCTCCAGCCCTACCTCCGCCATCAACGAGACGAGCGAGTCATCGCTGATCCCCCAGGCCGCTTCCAGAGAGGCAATATACTGTTCGACGTCCGCTGCGGCGGGAGTGGTCGGTGCCGACGCGGTCGACTGGAGGACAATTTGTTCCAGGATCAACACGTCCAGCGTCTCCGTAGGCTCAGGGACTGCGACACCGGCCACCCGGCTCATCACCTGGTCGACCAACACAGCTTCCAACCAGACATCGCGCGCAATCGGCTGCCCATTGACGGTAGCAACCACCGGGGTGGCGGCGGGTGCGGTCGGCAGCGTGGAAACGGGCGGCAGCAGCTCCGGCGTGGCGTCCGTTTCCATGCCGCGCCCGGCGATCAAAACGACCGCCAGCAGGAGGAAAACGAGCGCACCGCCGCCGGCTGTGCTGAGTAGGGCCCAACGTCCTGTTCTTCTTTGTCCCATACGACAGTCTCCTGTAAATGGTTAATTGAACGCAACTCTCAGCTTGCGCTTCACAGTTGCTTTTCCCGCCGCGAAAAAGGGAAGTGGGGGTTTTGCGGGCGGCGAAGCCGCCCGCAAAACCCCCATCGTCTCCCTTCAACGTGCAAAACAGGTAACTGCCAGGCGCGCAGCCTGAGCAGTTACAATTGAATAAGACAATAGCACGACTTTGCCTGGGTGTCAAACTCATTGACACGCCTTCGGCCCTGTGGTACACTCGCTACCTATGAACGAAACAGAACGCATTGTGACGAACAGTCCGTCTTTCGAGTACGTCTACGTGGCCAACCAGCGTTGCGCGTGCGGCGGCACGTTTGCCACCGTGCGTCAGGAGTTGACGCTGACCCCCGAGGGTCCGCTCGACCGGATCACCGCCCGGTGTACGGCGTGCGGCGCAGAGCGTGTGTTCGACTTCGACATCGGCTCCTTTTTCGGCCAGTTCGAGCGGTACGCGCACTTCTTCGACGTAGACCGGCGCTTCAAGGAGGCGATGGAACAGGTGCGCGCGGGGGCGCTGCCAGATGCGGAGGCCCTTCTCGCGTCGGTGGTGGACGCGGCGGAAGGGGAACCGTTGTTCGCCTGGGCGCACTTCCACTTGGGGCGCGTCGTGTTGGAGCAGGGGCGCGCGGAGGAGGCGATCGCGCACCTGGCGCGGGCGGCAGCCATCCAACCACTCGAAGCGGACATCCACGCGGCGCTGGCCCACGCCTGCCAGATGGCGGGCCGGGAGGCCGAGGCGCTGCAGCACGCCCAAGAGAGCGAGACGCTGCGCGCCCGGTTCGAGGGGCAGGATTGAGCCACGTTTCCCCTTGACGAACAGAACGTTTGTTCGTATAATAGACGCAGGAGCGAACAGATGGATGCGTTGGGGAAGCTGCGCCTGTTGGGGCCAGCGACGTGTTACGAACCGGCTGAGGAAGTGCGGGCGAGCGGCGCGCGTGCGCCCGCCGATGCCGCGTTCGACCCCGGCACCTACGTCCACGAGGCGGCGATGCCGAACGGGAAGCGCATCAAGCTGCTCAAGACGCTCCTCTCTTCCGCCTGCGAGCGCGACTGCGCCTACTGCGCCTTCCGCAGCGGGCGAGACTTTCGCCGCGTCGCGTTCGGTCCCGACGAATTGGCCCACCTCTTCATCCAACTCCAACAAAGCGGCATTGCCGAAGGGATCTTCCTCAGCTCGGCGATTGCCAGCGGCGGCCCGCACACGCAGGACCGGCTGATCGACACGGCCACGATCCTGCGCCAGCGCTACTGGTTCCGTGGCTACATCCACCTGAAGATCATGCCCGGCGCGGAGCGGGACCAGGTGGTGGCGGCGATGGCGCTGGCGGACCGGGTCTCGATCAACCTGGAAGCGCCGAATGCCCTGCGCCTGGCGGCGCTGGCCCCGCACAAGGTCTTCGCCGACGAACTGTTGCAGCGGCTGCGCTGGATCGAGGAGATCCGCCGCGAGACGCCCGGGCACTGGCCCAGCTCGGCCACACAGTTCGTGGTAGGAGCCGCCGGCGAGAGCGACGTGGAACTGCTGACCACGACGGAGGCGCTGTTCCGGCAAGCCGGGCTGGCGCGCACCTACTTCAGCCGTTTCTCGCCCGTTCCCGGCACGCCCCTCGAATCGCACCCCGCTACGCACCCACTGCGCGAGAACCGGCTCTACCAGTCCTCCTACCTGCTGCGCGATTACGGGTTCAGCGTGGAGGAATTGGCCTTCGACGCCACGGGCAACCTGCCGCTGGAGGTCGATCCGAAACTGGCGTGGGCGCGCGAGAATCTGGCGCACGCGCCGGTAGAATTAAACACCGCCGACCGACGCGCTTTGTTGCGCGTGCCGGGCATCGGGCTGACCGGGGTCGAGCGCGTGCTGGCGGCGCGCCAGGAGGGGCGCTTGCGCGATCTGAGCCAGTTGCGCAAGTTGGGGCTCGTGCCGCAACGGGTGGCTCCCTTCGTCCTGCTAGACGGGCGCGCGCCCGCCCAACAGCTCTCCTTCTGGCCGACGTGAGGGCATAATGCTCGAGACAGAGGTGCGCGGGCCGATTACGCGCGTCCACGTGTGGCGCACGATGTGGGGACGCTCGTTCTACACCGCCAGCGCCTACCTGGTGGACGGCCTGCTGGTCGACACCGGGCCTCCGGCGACGGCGCGGGAAGTGGTGGCCTGGGCGCGCGGGCAAGAGGTGCACCAGGTGGTCAACTCGCACCACCACGAGGACCACAGCGGCGGCGACGGTCCGCTCCAGCGGGCGTTGGGGGTGCCGGTCGCCGCGCACCACGCTGCCGTCCCCATCCTGGCCGCGTTTCCGCGCCTGCCGCTGTACCGTCGCCTGGTGTGGGGGCAACCTCGGAACGTGGTCGCCGAGCCATTGGGGGCAGCGGTGGAGACGGCGCGATACCGTTTCGAGGTGATTCCCACGCCCGGGCACACACCCGACCACGTCTGCTTCTTCGAGCCTCGGGAGGGGTGGCTGTTCGGCGGCGATCTGTTCGTCCACGAGCGGGTGCGCTATCTGCGGGCAGGTGAAGATGCGGGCGCGATTCTGGCATCGCTGCGGGGTGTGCTGGCGCTGCGGCCGCGACTGTTGCTGTGCGCCCACGCGGGCTTCGTCAGTGAGCCGTGCGCGGCCATCGAGCGGAAAATAGCGTATTGGGAGGGCTTAGCGGAGGCGGCACGGCGCTGGCAGGCAGAGGGGCTGTCGCTGCGGGAGACGACGGAGCGCGTGCTAGGGCCGGAGGACGTCACCGCACGCGCCAGCCGGGGGCAGTTTTCGAAGCTCAATCTGATTCGTTCGTTGTTGGAGGCAAACGAAAACCGGCCACGAATTGACACGAATGGACACGAACCACAAGCGTAACTGCTCAGGCT
>JAFGOJ010000067.1 GCA_016926575.1 Anaerolineae bacterium
CTCAGGCTGTGCGCCTGGCAGTTACCCGCCTGGCGCGTCGAAGGGAGAACTGGGGGTTTTGCGGGCGGCGAAGCCGCCCGCAAAACCCCCACCCCCCCTTTTCGCGGCGGGAAAGGCAACTGCGAAGCGTAAGCTGAGCAGTTACTATCAGCCTTGATACTTCACCTGGTCGAGTCGCGTTGGGTTTGGAGCAGTTGCCAGGCGCTTGCTTGCTTGACAACGAAAAACATTTGTGGTACTCTAAGCCATCGCCCTTTATTGTGGCGGCTTCAACATCATCAGTTTTAAGGAGCGCGAAATGGGAGAGAAGTCACGGACCCAGCAGATGGTTGAGCGCCTGCGCGAACTTCAGATGAGCACCACCGACATCGAGGCATCGGCTGTCGTCAGTGTGGATGGGTTAACCATTGCTTCCTCACTCCCCCCCGGCGTGGAGGAGGACCGAGTCGCAGCGATGTCGGCCGCGATGCTCTCCCTGGGTGAACGAATCGCCAGCGAGTTAGGACGGGGCGCATTGGACGAGGTGTACGTCAAAGGTGCGGGTGGGTACGTCATCCTCACCGCTGTTGGAGAAGAAGCCGTTCTGACGGTGTTGGCGCGCGCTGGAGCGAAATTGGGATTGGTCTTCCTGGAAATGCGCCGTGCCGCCGAAGAGCTGGCGGATATTTTGTAGGCTCGACCGAGCGCGGCATCATACCTTCGGGTGGACCAAGGACTTAGTTTCCGACCACCCTCACACGTATAGTTAAAGACAGGGAGGAATAACGTGAGACGAATCGAGCCTAGCGGGTACCATTACCCCAACAAACTAGCCCGGGTTTACGTCATGGCTCTCGAGGACGTTATGGGGAAGAATGGCTTGAACGCCATTTTGAACCTGGCGGGCCTCTCTCATCTTATCGATAACTACCCCGCCGACAACTTCGACAAAGAGTTTGAGTTTGCCGATTTCTCGGCGTTGAACGGGGCGCTTGAGGAGATGTATGGCCCTCGCGGCGGGCGCGGACTGGAACTGCGTGCAGGACGGGCGGCCTTCGCCCGCGCTTTGCCCGGTTTCGGCCCACTGGCCGGCGTGGGCGATCTGGCCTTCCGGGTGTTGCCCCTCAGCGCCAAGTTGAAGGCCGGCATCCCCGCTTTGGCGAAGATCTTCACCCAATTCAGCGACCAGGTGAGCGAAGTGGAAGAGAAGGGGGATTACTACACCTACACCATGAACCCCTGCCCGGTTTGCTGGGGGCGCACCGCAGACAAGCCGATTTGTTTCGCCGGAATGGGCGTGATCGAAGAGGGCCTTCACTGGGTGAGCGGCGGCAAAAAGTTCCGCGTCGACGAGATAGAGTGCGTGGCTGCCGGCGGTAAAATCTGCACCTACGCCATTTATAAGGAACCTATCGGCTAAAGTGTTTAGAGCCTGAACCTACATAAGGGAAGCTACAATATAATGGCATCTCATCACATTCTGATCGTTGAAGATGAGCCAAATACGGCCGAGATGCTGGTCGCCTATTTTGATGCCCTGGGCTATCAAGTGACAGCCGTGGGGTGGGGCAAAGAGGCACTGGCCTTCGTCAAAGAAACCCTTCCCGACCTAGTCGTACTAGATATCCGCCTTCCCGATATCGACGGCTACGAAGTGTGCCGCCACTTGCGCTCCCATCGCCGTACTGCTCAGGTCCCCATCATTTTCCTCACTGAAAGACGAGAACGCATCGATCGGTTGACGGGGTTGGAATTGGGTGCGGTCGACTACATCACCAAGCCGTTCGATATTCAAGAGCTGCGCCTGCGCGTCCGAAACGTTCTCCTGCGCGCCGACCGGGAACCGGTCGTCCATCCGGTCACCGGCCTCGCGTTTGCCTCGCTGGCCGAGAAACAGCTTGCGGAGATGATGGGCCGGCAGCGCTGGTCGGTGATCTCCGTCGCGCTGGGCGGGCTCCAACAGTTCGGTGACATCTACGGCTTCGTGGCGCGCGACGACGTCCGGCGGGCCGTGGCCTTGATCGTCGAGCACATCGCCCAGGAAGACGCCGGCGGCAGCCCCTTCGTCGGTCAGTTGAACGACGACCTGTTCTTTTTGATCACCGGCCCAGAATATTCGAACCGAGTGCGGGCTCGCCTTTCCGAGCGACTCAAAGAAGCGCTGGTCTTCTTCTACCCGCGCACAGATTGGGAAGCCGGGAAGAACCAGGGCGGCAACCCCTTGCCCCGCCTGACGGTGCTGGTGGGCGCCGTCGAAGGCCCCGGCTCTTATCGGGATGTGAATGAGCTGCAGAAAGCGATGCAGGACTCCCTGGCGCAGGTTTAACGCTGGCGGGCTTCCGCGTGCTTCGAGCTTTGGTTGATCCTTGGGGGCGGCAGGCTTTTTTCGCCAGCCGCCCCCTTTTTTGTTGCACGCTGCGTAAAGGAGGGCGTCCCCTGGGGCGCGCGCTATGATCCGCAAACGATTTTCCACGCTTTTGGCCGTCTGCGTCCTCGTCTGCGTGCCCCTGCTGCTCTTCGCCCCCGTCGCTTTGGGATCACGCACTCTCCTGCCCGTCGATGCGCTGTTCCAGTTCGAACCCTACCGCGCGGCCGCCGACGCGCTGGGCGTGGGCGCGCCCCAGAACGGCCTGCTGGCCGATCTGATCCTGGAAAATTATGCCTGGAAGCGACTGCTGCTCCAGGCGGTCGATAGCCGGCAACTGCCATTGTGGGACCCCTTTACGTTTACCGGCCATCCGTTTCTGGCGAACGGGCAGCACTCGGCGCTCTATCCGCTGAGCGTC
The DNA here is from genome assembly GCA_016926575.1 of Anaerolineae bacterium. GTDB lineage: Bacteria > Chloroflexota > Anaerolineae > B4-G1 > DUEL01 > JAFGOJ01. The sequence continues at coordinate 2,766 of JAFGOJ010000067.1, forward strand.
GTCTTCTACATCCTGCCGTTGTGGCGCGCCTTCGGCGTCTTCATCTGGCTCCAGATGGGACTGGCCGGGGTATGGGCCTACCTTTTTGCCCGTACCCTGGGCATCCGCCGCCTGGGCGCGCTGGTCACCGGCATCGCCTTTCAGCTCACCGGGTTTATCCTGGTCTCTGCCGTCCACCCGATGATCATCGCCGGAGCCTCGTGGCTGCCCTTCGTCTTGGCGATGATCGAGCGGGTGATCCAGCAGCGGCCGGCGTTGGGCCGCCAGCCCGCGACGTTGCCCTGGGCCCTGCTGGGCGCGGGGGGCCTGGGCTGCCAGTTGCTGGTGGGCCACGCCGAAAACACGCTCTTCGTTGCGCTGGTGGCGGCGGCGTACGCGACCTGGCGGCTGGCGTACGTCTGGCGCGCGCAGCGACGCTTCCCCGCGCGCGCGTTCACCTGGCTGGTGATCCTGGCCGTTCTGGGCGTGGCGCTGGGGGCGGTGCAGTTCGTCCCGCTCTACGAGACGGCCTTGAGCAGCTTCCGCGCCGAAGAAGCCGCGCCGAGCCTGGCGCAGGTGCTGGAATGGGCCTACCCGCCGCGCCGCGCAATCACGTTCGCCGTGCCCAACTTCTTCGGCAACCCGGCCCACCACAGCCACTTCGATGTGTTCCAAATGCGCACGCTCCCGGCGGACGTGAACGCCTACGGCGACCCGATCCAGAGCCACGACTGGGGCATCAAAAACTACGTCGAGGGGGGGGCGTACTTGGGGCTGCTGCCTGTGTTCCTGGCGCTCATTGCCGTCGCCTACTCTCTCGTCGACCCCGAACGCGCCGGTCGAGCCAGGCTCGCAGCCTGGCTGCGCCATCCCCACGTGCCCTTCTTTACGGCCTTGGCCGTCTTCTCCCTCGGTTGCATCTTCGGCACGCCGCTCTACGCGCTGATCTATGCCTTGCCGTTCTTCCAGCAGTCCCACTCGCCCTTCCGCTGGGTCTTCCCGCTGGCGCTTTCGGTGGCAACTTTAGCTGGATTTGGAATCGAAGCGGTGCGGCGAAGCAGAGATCAGGAATTAGGAATTGCGAATTGCGAATCGTTGCCGCCAGAGGGCAATTCGCAACTCCTAACTCCTAACTCGCAATTCATACTCCGCAATGTGCTTCTACTCGATACATCGTTTACGCTGACCTCCCTTCTCGCCGCGCTGGCTTTCTGGGGCGGAGTGCTGACGCTGGCGGGCCTGGTCCTCAGCCGGGCCTTTTTCCCGCACATCGAACCGCTGGTCGAGCGGGCGTTTTGGGGGCTGGCGCGCGCGCCGGAGGCGTTCGCCGACCACCGCGCCTTCTATTCCTACGAATTCAAGTGGGTGGGGCTCTTCGGCCTGCTGCTGACCGGCACGGGCATCGTGTTGCGCGTCAGTCGCTGCCCGATCTACCTGCGCCGCCGGCCGGTGTGGGAGTTCCTGGCGGTGGGCCTGTTGATCCTCGACCTGGCGACCTTCGGCGCGGGATTCAACCCGGCGGTCGACCCGGCGCTGCTCGACTACGTCCCGCCGGCGGCGGCGTTCCTGCAGCAGGATACGTCGCTGTGGCGCTACGCTGCCTTCACCCCGCCCGGCACGACCAAGACGATGAACGCCAATGTGGGCATGTTCTACGACCTGCAATCGGTGGACGGGTACGATTCGACCTTCTCCAGCCAGTACGTCGCCTACATGAGCGTGATCGAGGCGCAGGACGAGCTCCAATACAACCGCATCGCTTCCTTCAGCGAGTGGTCCAGCCTCGACAGCCCGCTCACCGACCTGTTGAACGTCAAGTACATCATCACAGAGGTGGAGATTCCCAACCCGGCCAAGTACCGCCTGGTTTACCAGGACGAGGCGGTGCGCGTGTACGAGAACCTGGCGGCCATGCCGCGTGCGTTCTCCTTCCCCACCACCGCCACCGTCGTTGCCGAAGACCCCACCGCGGCGCTGCGCGCCTACGACCCGCACCAGTTTGTCATTGTTGAGGAACCCGGCGCGGCGCATTTGCCCTCGTTCATCGTGCAGCCCGCCGTGTTCACCCCGCAGGGTGTGACCGCTTACGGCATCAACGAGGTGACCGTCGACGCGACGATGGCCGGGTCCGGCTGGCTGGTGCTGACCGACGCCTACGCGTCCGGCTGGCGCGCGTTCGTGCGGCCCCTGGGCGCCGGCGAGAGCGCCGAACAGGAAGCGACCATCGTGCGCGCCTACGGCAACTTCCGCGCCGTTTACCTCGGCCCGGGCGCGTGGACGGTGCGCTTCAAGTACAGCCCCAACAGCGTCAAAGTGGGCGCGTTCGTCTCTTTCGTCGCCGGGATGACCGTCCTTTTCTTGCTGGGGCTCTACCTGTGGCGCTTTTTCTACCGCGAGGAGGACGACGCCAGTACGGTCAAACGCGTGGCGAAGAACTCCATCGCACCGATTGTGCTCAACCTGTTCAACCGCGCCATCGACTTTGCCGGGGCCGCGCTCATGGCGCGCATCCTGGGGCCGGTGGGGAACGGCCAGCTCGCTACGGCCATCAACATCTACCTCTGGTTCGACATCCTGGCCAATTTCGGTCTGGATATGTACCTGATGCGCGAGGTGGCCCGCGAGCGGTCCCGCGCCCGGCAGCTCTTCTTCACCACCACCGTGCTGCGCCTGTTGCTCTACGTGGCCGTGATCCCGCTGATGGCCGGGTTCCTGGTCGGCTGGCAGGCGCTGGGCGATTCGCTGGCCGGGGAGACGATCTGGGCGGTGGCGCTCTTCTACGCCGGCCTGCTGCCGGGCAGTGTGGCCTTCAGCCTGGCGGCGCTCTTCCGAGGCTGCGAAAAGCACGAGATCCCCGCCGCCATCCAGACCGCCACGACGATCGTCAAGGTGACGTTGTGGGTGCTGATCCTGGTCGGCGGGCTGGGCGTGATGGGGGTGGCGGGGGCATCGGTGCTGACCAACGCCATCACGCTGGTGATCCTGGCCGTGCTGGCGCGGCGGATGGTGTGGGGCGACCTGCCGCAGGTGGAGCGGCGCGTGGCCTGGCCCGCGATGCGCCCGATGCTGGCCGAGAGCTGGCCGCTGATGGCCTCGCTCCTCTTGCAGGCGCTCTTCCCCGGCGTCAACGTGCTGCTCTTGCAGAGCCTTCAGGGCGACACGGTCGTCGGCTGGTACGACGCGGCCCGCAAGTGGGTCGACGCGCTCAACATCGTGCCGCAGTTCTTCACCTTCGCCGTCTTCCCGGTCATGTCGCGCCAGGCGGCGCAGGATCGTTCCGGCTTGTGCCGCTCGTACAGCCTCTCGGTCAAGTTGCTGACGCTGGTGGCGCTGCCGGCGGTGGTGCTGGTGGCGCTTCTGGCGACGCCCCTGGTCGGGCTGCTCAGTGGGCGCGAGTTTCTCCCCTACGGTGCCGACATCCTGCGTCTGCTGGTCTGGTCGGTTCTCTTTGGGTGGCTCAACAGCCTGACCAACTACGTGCTGATCGCCCTGGACCGGCAGCGGTACGTGTTGTGGGTTTCCGGCGCGCGGGTGGCCTTCACCGTGTTGGCGAACGTGCTCTTCGTGCGCAACTTCAGCACCGTAGCGTCGGCGTGGATCATGATCGGCGGCGAGTTTCTGCTGGCGGTGCTGTTCTACGTCGATCTGCGCCGCCATTTGGGGCCGCTGCGCTGGGGGCGTGTCGTGGGGCGGCCGCTGCTGGCCGGGCTGGCAATGGCCGCGGCGGCGTGGGGCGTGGCGCACGTCAGTCTGCCGCTGGCCGTGCTGGTCGCGGCGCTGGTCTACCCACCGGCGCTGCTGCTCCTGCGCGCAGTGACGGTGGAGGAGTGGGAGATGCTGGCCCCGCTGGTGCCGGGTCGCCTGCGGGGGTGGGTGGGGAAAGTCGTGGCGAAGTAATTGGAGTGGGGGCCGGTCCGAGACCGGCCCCCACACACCCGGCGCCTACGGGTTCAACACCCCTTCTACCGCTGCGATGATGGCTTCCTGGTCGGGGATGCCGGCCTCTGCGTAGACTACCTGCCCCGCGCCGTCGATGACGACGAGCGTGGGCACCCCGCGCACGCCGTACCGGCGGGCCAGCGTCCCGCCCACGTCGGACATCACGCTCAGCCGAACTACTTCTGCTCTGCCTTCCAACTCCGTTTCGATCCTGTCCACGACAGGCTTTGCGATCAGGCACGGCGTTCAAGTGTTCGAGAAGAACTCCACCACCACCGGCGTGCCGGATTGGATCTGCTGGTCGAACGCGGCGGTCGATGCCAGATCTGTGGCCGGCGTGCGCAGGAAGACCCAGGCGGTGATCATGCCGCCCAGGATCAGGATGAACCACCAGTTTTCTTTAATGAATTGGGTCATCGTGCCTAGTGGCAGCCGCAGCCGCAATCCTCAGACGACTCGCAATCACACACTTCCGCGATCGATTCGATCTCCACGCGCCCGCCCAGCGGCAGCGCGGCGACCTGCACGGCGGAACGCGCGGGCGGGTTCTCGGGGAAGAACTCGGCGTAGACCGCGTTCATGCGGCTGAACTCGCCCATGTCCTGCAAAAAGACCGTGTTTTTGACCACGTGGCTGAGGCAGGACCCGCCTGCCTCCAAGACAGCCCGCACGTTCTCCAGCGCCTGGCGGGTCTGGGACTCGATGTCCTCGCCGACGAAGGTCTTGGTTGCGGGGTCGATGCCCAATTGCCCGGCCGTGAAGACCAGGTTGCCGATACGCACGCCCTGGGAATACGGCCCGACGGCGGCGGGGGCTTTGTCTGTGCGAATACTCTCTTTGCTCATCGATGCACTCCTTTCTCTTGAAGTTGCGTGCATTGTAACGCATCCTGGCGGGAGGGCAAGTGAAGGCGCCCGCGCATAGGAGAATCTGATACAAAACAAATATAAATCTAATGTTTATCTGTTATATTAGTAACTTACAGCGTCACGAATCGAAAAGGCGGGGAGAAGATGGGGGTTTTACGGGTGGCTTCGCCGCCCGCCCCCCCCTCCCCACTTTTTGAGAAGATAAAGGACTCTACTGAAAAAAGCCTTAAACCACAAAGAGCACAAAGGACACAAAGAAAAATATAAAGGAATTGCGCGAGACTGCCCGAAAAACAGCACGAAGAACAAGAGAATCTTAAGGCGAATATCAAAAATCTTAGTGCTCTTTGTGTCCTTTGTGGTTGCCTCTCCTTTTTTCAGGGGAGTCATAAAGGAGTTTGCAGATGAAAGGTAAAGTGAGGTGGACGATGATCGGTAAGTTGGTTGCAGGATGTCTGTTGTTGGCCCTCGCCTCTGTGGGCTTCCTGAGTTGGACGCGTTCGAGGCCGGGATCGCAAGGCGATGCGGCAGATACGCCCGCGGCCCAGGGCGAAACGCCCTCTGCGCCTCTCACTGGAGCGCCCCGGCCCTGGCAGGCGTTCGAGAGGCCGACCCAAAGCGAGTTGAGAGCGCGGCTCACGCCTTTGCAGTACCGCGTCACTCAGGAGCACGGGACGGAACCCCCGTTTCAGAACGAGTATTGGGACAATCACCGGGAGGGCATCTACGTGGATGTCGTCTCGGGAGAGCCGCTGTTCAGTTCGCTGGACAAGTTCGACTCCGGCAGCGGGTGGCCCAGCTTCACCAGGCCGTTGGAGGCGGACCATATCGTGGAGATTGCAGACAGGTCGTTTGGGATGCTCAGGGTGGAAGTGAGGAGCCGCTACGCCGACTCGCACCTGGGGCACGTGTTCGACGATGGCCCGCAGCCCACCGGCTTGCGTTACTGCATCAACTCTGCTGCGCTGCGCTTCATCCCCAGGGAGGACCTGGAAAGAGAGGGATACGGTGAATACCTGCCTCTTTTCTCCGGCACTCCCGCGCGCACGGCCACCGCGACGTTCGCCATGGGCTGATTCTGGGGTCCAGACTCCCAGTTTGGGAGCCTACCGGGCGTGATCCGCACCCGCGTTGGCTATGCGGGCGGCACGACCCAGAACCCGACGTACCACAATCTGGGTGACCACACCGAGACGGTACAGGTCGATTACGACCCGGCGCTGATCTCGTACCAGGAGTTGCTGGATGTCTTCTGGGCCGGCCACGACCCCACACGCGCGGCGTGGTCGCGGCAATACGCCTCCATCATCTTCTACCACGACGAAGAGCAGCGCCGGCTGGCCCAGGCGTCGGCGGAACGGTACGCCACCGAATGTGACTGTCGCGTGGTCACCGAGATCGTCCCGGTGACCACGTTCTACCTGGCCGAGGACTATCACCAGAAGTATCGCCTGCGGCAGTCGTCGGTGCTGATGGACGAATTCGCGGCCCGCTATCCCGATCCGGCCGATTTCGTCGACTCGACGGCGGCGGCGCGGGTGAACGGCTACCTAGGTGGGTACGGCACGCTTGCCGCCTTGCAGGCCGAAATCGACGGCCTGGGGTTGTCCCCCCAGGCGCAGGAGGTATTGCTGGACATCGTCGCGCAGCGTCGGTGAGGCGCATCCCCTAGGGTGCGTTAAAGAATAACTTCCTGTTGAGGCACAAGCAAAAGTCATCCTGAGCCTGTCGAAGGATGGCTTTTGCGGCCTGCTGGCATAGAAAACTTGCCCGAAATCATCCTTCGACGAGCTCAGGATGATTTCTCGCTAGGCGCAGGTCGGGAAGTTATATTTTTACAAATCCCTAGCGCAGCCTTCGACGCGCCCAGCGGGTAACTGCCAGGCGTACAGCCTGAGCAGTTACCCCCAAACTGAGACGTACCCCGGCACGTCGTGCCCTGTTCTGTGGTATAATGAAATGGCTGAAAGGAGGGTGGGGATATGGAAAGTACGCCTAAGCACCAGGTGTTCGTCGTCTCAGATGCCACCGGCGGCACCGCCGCGCGCGTCGTCAGCGCCGGGCTGATGCAGTTCGAGGCGCAGGTAGAAGTCGTCCGCTTCAGCGAAGTGCTCTCCAGCGAACAAATCCGCGCCATCGTGCGCGAAGCCGCCGCCACCCAGGCCCTGATTGTGCATACCCTCGTCGAGGCGGACCTGCGTCAGGTGATGTTCGACGAGGGCCGCCGCCTCTACGTGCAGACGCTCGACCTGATGGGGCCGCTGCTGGACCGCCTCTCGGATATGCTGGCCGTTGTGCCGCTGGCGCGCCCCGGTTTCTACGCCCAGGAAGAATACGACCGGCGCATCGACGCGATCGATTTCGCCTTCCGCCACGATGACGGCAAGCACGTGGACGAACTCGAACACGCCGAAATCGTGCTGGTGGGCATCTCGCGCACGGGGAAGACGCCCCTCAGCGTCTACCTGGCCTATCGCGGGTGGATGGCGGGGAACGTGCCCATCATCGCGGGTATCGCGCTGCCGGAGGCGCTGCTCCGCCTGTCGCCGGAACGCGTGATTGGGCTGGTGGGCGACCCCGAGCGGCTGGCGCTGCTGCGGCGCGTGCGCGCGGACTACCTCAAGCAGGCCGTTGGGCAGTACGCCGAACCCGACTTCGTGCGTGAGGAGATGGCCTACGCCCACGACGTCTGCCGGCGTGCCGGCTGGCGCTGCATCGATATGACCTTCAAGCCGATCGAGGAAGCCGCCGCCGAAGTCGTCGCTCTGGTGGGAGAGAGGGAATATCCTTTGACCAAATGAAGGCCCTGCGCTATACTACGCTTCTATGAGCAACGTGACCCCGATTCGAAGACAGTATCTGCAGGTCAAAGCCCGCCATCCCGACGCGATCTTGTTCTTTCGGCTGGGTGATTTTTACGAGACCTTCGACCAGGATGCCGAGGTCGCGGCGCGAGAATTGGACCTGGTGCTCACTTCCCGCCCCGTCGCCAAGGACGTGCGCGTGCCGATGGCGGGGGTCCCCCACCACGCCATCGAAGGATACATCGCCCGGCTGATCGAGAAGGGCTATCGCGTGGCGCTGGCCGAGCAGATCGGCGAACCCACTGGACGCGGGCTGGTCCACCGCGAGGTGACGCGCGTGGTCACCCCCGGCACCGTGGTCGAACCGGCGCTGTTGCAGGCCAAACGCCCGAACTACCTGGCCGCGCTGGTCATCGACCAGGAGCGGGCTGGCGTGGCCTACGCCGACATCACCACCGGCGAGTTCGCCACCACCCAACTGGCGCGCGAGGAGGCACTGCGGGAACTGGCGCGCCTTCAACCCCGCGAGTGTCTGGTGATGGCCTCCCTGAGTGAGGAGGGTACGCTCTCTGCCAGCGACCTGCCGCACGGCGCGCACGCCACGCCCCTGCCCGACCATCGCTTCGCACTGAACGCCGCGCGCCAGGTGCTGCTCGACCACTTTGCCGTAGCAACGTTGGAGGGCTTCGGTTGCGAGGGGAAGCCGCTCGCCGTCCGTGCCGCCGGCGCGATTCTCTACTACCTGCGCGACACGCAGCGCGGCGCGTTGGCGCAGATGACGCACCTGCGCACCTACGCCACCGAGCGTTTTATGGTGCTCGACCCGGCCACGCGGCGCAACCTCGAACTGACCGAAACGCTGCGCGACCGCAAATCTCAGGGCTCGCTCCTGGGCGTGCTCGACCAGACGCTGACGGCGATGGGCGGGCGGCTGCTCAGGACGCGCCTCTCCCAACCGCTGACGGACCGGGTGGAGATCGAGGCCCGGCTGGACGAGGTGCAGGCGTTCTGCGAGAACGCGGTGGCGCGCGGCCAGGTGCGCGAGAGGCTTAAGGACGTGCCCGACCTGGAGCGGCAGGCCAACCGCGTGCTGACCGGCGTGGCCACCCCGCGCGATTTGACCGGCATCGCGGGTGCGCTGGCAGCGGTGGCCCACCTGGCGGCGCTGTTGGACGGCTCCGGTTGGGCCGAGGCGCTCGATCCCTGCCCCGACGTGCGGGAACTGGTCACAGAGGCGCTGGTAGACGATCCCCCCGCCAGCCTTTCCTCCGGCGGCGTGATTCGCCGGGGCTTTTCGGAGGAGCTGGACACGTTGCTGCGCTCCGTGCGCGAGGCGAAGGAGTGGCTGGCGAATTTGGAGCGCGGCGAACAGCGCCGCACCGGCATCAAGAGCCTCAAGGTGGGGTTCAACAAGGTTTTCGGCTACTACATCGAAGTGACCAAGGCCAACCTGGACGCAGTGCCCGACGAGTACATCCGCAAGCAGACGCTGGTCAACGCCGAGCGGTACATCACCCCGGAGTTGAAGGAGATGGAGACGCGCATCCTCAACGCGGAGGAGCGGCAGGCGGAGGTCGAAGGGCGGCTGTTCCAGGAGGTGTGCCAGCGGGTGGCGGCGCGCGCGCCGGCGCTGTTGAAGACTGCGCGCACGGTGGCGCGGCTGGACGTGGCCGCGGCGTTGGCCGAGGTGGCGCTGCGCAACCGGTACGTGCGCCCTGAATGGGTCGACGACGAGACGCTGGAGATCGTCGGTGGGCGGCACCCGGTGGTCGAGCAGACGCTGCGGGGCGAGCCGTTCGTCCCCAACGACCTGCGCCTGGGAACCGATGGGCGCATCGTGGTCATCACCGGCCCGAACATGGCCGGCAAGTCGGTCTACCTGCGTCAGAACGCGCTGATCGTGCTGCTGGCGCAGATGGGCAGCTTCGTGCCGGCGGAGCGCGCCCGCATCGGCATTGTCGACCGCATCTTCACGCGCATCGGCGCGCAGGACGAGGTCGCCGCGGGCCAGTCTACGTTCATGGTCGAGATGGTGGAGACGGCGAACATCCTCAACAACGCCACGGCGCGCAGCCTGTTGGTCCTGGACGAGATCGGGCGCGGCACCAGCACGTACGACGGCGTCTCGATTGCCTGGGCGGTGGTGGAGTACCTGCACAACCATCCCGAGCGACGGGCGCGGACGCTCTTCGCCACGCATTACCACGAACTAACCGAGCTGGAGGAGCGGTTGCCCGCGGTGCGCAACGCCAGCCTGGCCGTGGCGGAGGACAAGGGACAGGTTGTATTTCTGCACAAGGTCGTCGATGGCGGGGCTGACCGCTCCTACGGCATCCACGTGGCGCAGTTGGCCGGGGTGCCGCGGACGGTGATCAACCGTGCGGAGGAATTGCTGAAGGGGCTGGAGAGCGGCGATTTTCGCCCCGGCACGGCCGCACCCGAGCCGTACCAACCGGTGCTGTTTGCAGAAGAGCATCCGATCATGGGGGTGCTGCGCCACCTGGACGTCTCTGCGATGACGCCCTTGGAAGCGATCAATACGCTGTACGAGTTGCAGCGGCAAATCAAAGAGGAGAAGTGATAATGGATCATCGAAGTCGGTCGCGGATGGGAGTAGGTGTGCTGTTGGTCGTATTGGGCGTGGCGTGGTTGGTGGTGCAGCTCGTGCCGGGGTTGCGCGGGCTGCTCGACATTCCCTTTGCCTGGCCGCTCGTCACGGTGATGGTGGGCGGTGGGCTGCTGGTGTTGGGGCTGGTGATCGGCGCGCCGGATATGGCCGTGCCGGCGTGTGTCGTGGCCGGCATCGGCGGCATCCTGTACTGGCAGAACATGACCGGCAACTGGGCCAGTTGGGCCTACATTTGGACACTGATCCCCGGATTTGTTGGCGTGGGGATCATCCTGGCGGGGTTGCTCAAAGGCGAACTCGGCCCGGCGCTGCACGAGGGAGCGGGAGCCCTGTTTGCCAGCCTGGTGCTTTTCTTGATCTTCGGCTCGTTCTTCGGGGCGCTGGGCTTTCTGGGCGACTACTGGCCCGTCTTGCTGATCGTGTTGGGTGTGTTGATTCTGGTGCGCGGCTTCATCCGCCCGCGCCGGTAGTCGTCGGCAATGTAGGGCGGCTTTCAAAAGCTGCCGTGACCGACGGCGCTCACAACCAATGAACGAAAGAGTAGGTCACGCTTTCAGCGTGACGCCCGCTCGGCGCGGGTC
>JAFGOJ010000424.1 GCA_016926575.1 Anaerolineae bacterium
CACCTCAAATCAACGCAAAGCCTCAACGTAGGGCGGGTTTCCAACCCGCCGCTCTTGTCTACATAACCTTGCAGCAGGGCGCGGCATGCCGCGCCCCTACGCCCCTGCACCCCGCCGGGGGAACGGATAACGGGTAAACCTGCGGTTTACCTTCCGGTTTCCTTCCGGTTCCCCCGGACCCCTTCCGCAAATATGCCCTACACGACGAACTGTCCGTTCTTGTAGAACAGATCGCCATCGATGGCCACTTCGCTGTCGGCCATATCGCACAGCATATCCCAATGGATGGCCGATTCGTTTTGGCTGCCGCTTTCGGGGTAGCCCATGCCGACGGCGAAGTGGATCGTGCCACCGATTTTCTCGTCGAAGAGCATATTCTTGGTGAAGCGCTGAATCTGGTAGTTGGTGCCAATGCCCCACTCGCCCAGGAAGCGGGAGCCGGCGTCGGTGTTGAGAAGTTCGGTCAGCAGCTCCTGGCCCTTGGCCGCTTTCTCGCGCACGACCTTGCCCTCCTCGAACCACAGCTCGATGTCCTCGATCTCCTGACCGCCGAAGATGCCGGGGTAGCTGAAGCGCACCCACCCCTCAACGGAGGATTCGACCGGGCCGGTGAAGATCTCGCCGGAGGGGAAGTTGTGTGTGCCGGCGGACTCGACGAATTTACGGCCTTTGATCGACATCCGGACGTCGACGTTGCTGCCCTTGATCGTGACCTGGTCTCTGCCATCGAGCCAGCGGATGAGGCAGCGCTGGCGCTCGGCCTCCGCACGCCACGCGGCCACCGGATCGTCCAGATCGAGCAGGCCCGCGCCGTAGACGAAGTCCTGATATTCGCTCAGGCTCATATCGGCTTCCTGGGCCCCGGCGTGGGTGGGGTAGATGGTGTAGCACCATTTCAGTTCGCCCCTGGCGGCGCGTTGTTGGAAGAGCTTGCGCGTCTCGGCCTGGGCGCGGCCGGCGCGGGCCATGCGGGCCGGGTCGATGCCGGAGAGGGCGCGCGTATTCTCGGGCGCACCGATGTAGAGGCTGGCGGTGTAGCGCTCGACGATGAAGCGGTCGAAAGGCGAATCGTAATCGAGCTGGGCATCGTTGGCGTACTTGAAGAAGATCTCATCCCGGCCGGTCAGGTCGTTGAACGCCAACACGTGCGCACCGGCAAGGACGGCCTCCTTGTAGACCGCCAGGCTCAGCTCCTCGGCCAGGGATGGGGCGGACATGACGAACTCCTCCCCCGGCTGCAGGCTGAGGGAGTACGATACGAGAACCTTAGCCAATTTTTCAACGCGTGGATCAGGCATATTTCACTCCTGTTTGTTGTTCTGCTCCAGCAAGGACTTGCCCTCGTGGTAGCCGCGGCCGATGACCGGGCCCAGAGTGTAGTAGCGGTTATCGAGCGCGTAGAGAATGGGAGCCAGCTCCGTCAGTTCGGCGAAGCGGACGTGGCCGTCCTCTTCGGTAACGAACGCGGCGTCTACGTAGGCCTGCACCACCTCGCCGACGAAGACCTGGCGATGCTGGATCGAAAACTCCTTGACCACGCGGCATTCCAGGTTCACCGGGCACTCGCGGATCATCGGTGCGGTGCCCAGCTCACCGTAGAACGTCTCGAACAGCACCGACTTGTCGACGTCGTGGCCGGAGACCATGCCACAGTAATCGACCTTTGCCAGCAGTTCCCGCGTGGGGAAATTGATGCTGTAGGTGCCATGTTCCAGAATGCCCTGGTTGGTGTAGTGGTTGGTCCCGGAAGAGATGTAGACCAGTGGCGGGTTGATGCCCATGATGCCCACGTCCCCCAGAGTGAGGTAGTTGGGCTTACCCGCGACGGTCGCGCCGCCGAGGGCGATGGGCACCGGGTAGACGAAGGGCACGGCACCGAGTTGTACTTTCATCTCAGTCCAGCGGCCCGTCGAAAATCGCTTCGTCGACGTCCAACCCGGTCAGCGTCATCAACATTTCCAGGACGTAGGTCTCGATGATGTACTCCTGCCCTTCCATCGCCTGGTTGAACTGCTCGTCGGCCAGGGGGAAAGATTCGGAGAGCGCGATCTTCCACTCCCCGTCCTCCAGGTCGAAGTACATAGCGGGTTCGGTGGGAGCGGCCTGGAACGAGACCCAGGCGCGGTTGCCTTCGACGTGCTCTTCGGCCACGCGCACGCCCTCGACCGACGAACGCGCCGTCCAGCCGCGATCGATCATATCCACGAACAGGCTTTCCCCGGTCATCGCCTCGATCTCGTAGCGCCGGAAGACCTGGCGCACGCGCAAGATGGTGAACATCTCCGTATAACCCAGCGCCTCCAACTCCTCGCGGGGCATCGTGAGCGCCTCTTCGACCACCCGGTCGTACCAGGCAATCGTATCGCTGTCCATCAGCGCCAACGCGGCCTGACCGTCGTCTGCGATCAACGCGGACCGGTACTGCTCGAACACCTCGGTCGGTGTGGCGGTATCCGGCGCGGGCGTCACATCCTCACCGGAACATGCAGACAACATCATCAACACAACCAACAGAACCATACTCCAACGTCTCATCCTCACTCGTATCTCCTTCTTACCTCTTGTCAGAACTTGTACCTGCTCAGCTTACGCTTCGCGGTTGCCTTTCCCGCCGCGAAAGGGGGAGCGGGGGGTTTGCGGGCGGCTGCGCCGCCCGCAAACCCCCTGGTCGCCCTTCGACGCGCCGGGCAGGTCGCTGCCAGGCGCACAGGCTGAGCAGTTACAAGAACTCAACCACAAACGCGCCGTTCTCGTACAACAGCGCATCATCGACCCAGATTTGCCCACCGTTGCGCAAGTCGCACACCATATCCCAGTGGACAACCGACTCGTTCTTGCTACCGGTCTCCGGGAAGCCCAGGCCCAGCGCGATGTGGAAGCTGCCGTTGATCTTCTCGTCGAACAGAGTGTTGCCGGTGAAGCGGGTGATGCCCTTGTTCGTGCCGATGGCGAACTCGCCCACGTAGCGCGATCCCGCGTCCGTATCGATCGTCTGGAGGAGAAAGTCTTCGTTCTTATCGGCGGTCGCTTTGACCACGCGCCCCTGCTCGAAGGTAAGCTGCACGCCTCTCACCTCGCGCTCGCTGTAGATAGTGGGGTAGGAGAAGCTGACGTGCCCCTCGACGCTGTCTTCCACTGGACCGGTGAAGATCTCGCCGTCGGGCATATTCTGCGTGCCGTTGCAGTTGACGAAACTGCGCCCGGCGATGCTCAGCCGCAGGTCGGTGCCGGGCGCGAGGACGCGCACGCGCTCCTTGCCCACGAACCAGTCGACGATCTTCTGCTGCCAGTCGGAAAAACGCTGCCAGTACCCCAGCGGGTCGTCCATCTCCGGCAGGCAGGCGGTATAGACGAAATCCTCGTACTCCTCCAGGCTCATCTCCGCGTCCTGGGCGTGCGCGTTGGTGGGGAAGAGCGAACCGACCCACCGAAACTCCCCGGCCGCCTCGCGCTCCATCACCCTTTTCACCAAGTCCGTCTGAGCCCGCCGCTCCAGCACCATCTTCGCCGGGTCGGAGTTGCTCAATTCCTTGGTGTTCTCCGAGCCCCACAGCGAGATGCGCGCGTCGTAGGTCTCCATGAGCACTTCGATCGGCTCAGGGATGTGCCGCAACTGCTCGTCCGAAGCATAGCGGTAGCGCAGGCTGCCCATACCGGAAAAGTTGGCCAGCATGAGCGGATGCCCGCCCGCCTGTAGCACCTTGACATAGATCGCCTTGAGCAACGGCTCCGCAATGACGGGGCCCTGGATGGCGACCTTCTCGCCAGGCTTGACGCCAATCGAGTAATTCACCAGTACGTCGGCCAGTTTTTCAACTCGCGGGTCTTTCATCAAGAGTTTCTCCTTTTAGTAATTTCTCGTCTCAGCCACTTCTGTTGCCATGATGTAACTGCTCAGCTACGCTTCGCAGTTATCTCACTTCGCCGCGAAAGAGGGGGAGTGGGGGTTTTGCGGGCGGCTTCGCCGCCCGCAAAACCCCCATCTTCTTCCTTCGGGGCGCCAGGCGGGTAACTGCCAGGCGCACAGCCTGAGCAGTTACGCCATGATAACCCTTCTCCCGGTTTCGTCAACCCAGCGCCCGGTTACAAGTCCTCCGGCAGATAGATGGCAAACTGGCAGCAGTCATCCCCTTTGATGAGCGACTCGACGATTTCGATGTGGACGGGCAGGCCGAACGCCCCCTCGAACTGCTGGCGGAACCAGCCCGAGCTACAGTTGCAGAACGTGTCGGGGATGGGTTGGTCAAGATGGTTGCGAATCAGCGGGCAGAAGCAGTAGGCCTTTTTACGTTCCAGGTCGGTCGTAGCCGCCTCGAACCCCTGTCGGTCGCGCGGCGCTTTGATCCAGTAGAGCACGCGCCCCTCGCGGCGAGGGACGTCGCCCCAGCCCGGCGCGCCTTTCATGTAGTCGATCAGCGCGTCGACCGCCTCCAGCAGGTCGTCGGTCTCGACGCGCGCGGCCTGGTAAGCCGCGCGCAGGTCGTCGATCGGGGCGGCCGGGAAGACGTGCGCGCAGCGCGAAACGATCTCGTACCGCCCGCGCGCGGTGGGGGCCAGGCGGTTCAGCCGCTCCATGGCCCCGACCACCCAGCGAAAGCGCTCGTCGTCGCTCCAGTCCAGGACCAACGCATCGCCCTCGCCCAGCACCTCCCGCCGCGCCTCGACGCCCAGCGCCCGTTCCACACTCTCGCCCAGCAGCCGGTGCCAGTTGTGGATGACGAACTGCAATTCCACCTGTACGACGTCGGGATAGCCGCTCAGGTCCAGGTAGACCTCGCACGTGCGCTCGTCGGAGATGAGCGAGCGGGCGTCGGCGTAGGCGTGCAGCGCGCCGTAGCTCTCGCGCACGGCCGCCAGCGGCCCCGTGTGAAGCAGCGCGAGTACCTCGAGTGCCGGCGACATCTGCGTGTGAAGCGCCTCGGTCTCGACCGGCTGCGTGACCGGGAAGCCCACGTCGACGGCATACCCCCCGCTGACGTTGCTGACGTACCACAGGGTGCAGACCGGCGGCCCTGCTATCGCCGCCTCGGGAATCTGCTGGCGGACGCTGTCGATCAAGCCGGGCAGTTCCGCACGCGCCGTGATGACGAAGCTGGCACTGGCGGTGAGGGTCGGTTCCAGTTGTTTGTACGTGATTTCTTGGAATGACATTCTCTATACCTCTTCGAATTTTATGCTACTTCGAAAATAGACCGTCTCGATGTAGGGCGGGTTTCAAACCCGCCGCCCATCGGTTACCAGGACTTTGCAGGGGCTCTGCCCCTGCACCCCGCCGGGGAAACGGGTAAACCTGCGGTTTACCTTCCGGTTCCCCCGAACCCCTTCCGCAAACGGGCCTGGGTTAACGTCTCAGGCGGCCCCTCTTGCTCCCGCCGGGTGACCCGGCGGGAGTGCGGGTCGTGGACCCGCGCCGAGCGGGCGTCACGCTTCCGCAAATGGGTTTCGGTCAATGGTGCCGTTGGTAGGGGTCGGTCTGAGACCGACCCCTACCGACCGGCCTCTTGTTCCGCCCG
>JAFGOJ010000425.1 GCA_016926575.1 Anaerolineae bacterium
GGGGCGGAGCCCCTGCAAGGCATTGTTAACCGAGGGCGGCGGGTTTGAAACCCGCCCTACATCGAGACGGTCTATTTTCGGAATAGTGCCGTATGTTCAGCCCCTTGTTAGCTAATTGATAGGTAAATCCGGCGCAAATAGCGTATCATGCGTGGCGATGAAGGCGAAGGAGAAAAAGAACGTGACACCGATATCTTTGGAAGGTCAAACGCTTGGCAAATACCGTGTGCTGGATGCGTTGGGACGGGGCGGCATGGCGCGCGTCTACCGCGCCTACCACCCTCAACTCGACCGGTACGTAGCGATCAAAGTGCTGCGCTCCGACTTGATGGAGGAGCACGAGTTTCTGGCTCGTTTCCGTCGTGAGGCACAGGCGGTCGCCGCCCTGCGCCACCCCAACATCGTCCAGGCCTTCGACTTTGACGTGGAAGGCGATACGACCTACATGGTGATGGAATTGCTGGAAGGCGATACACTCAAGGCGCGCATGAACGACTACCGCGCCCGCCGCGAGCGCATGCCGCTGGGAGAGATGGTGCGCATCCTGCTCGACGTCCTCGACGGGCTGGCCTACGCCCACAGCGAGGGTATGATCCACCGCGACGTCAAACCCGCCAACGTCATGCTGACCAAACGCGGGCAGGCCGTGATCACCGACTTCGGCATCGCGCACATCGTCGGCGGCACGCGCCACACCGCCTCCGGCGCGCTGATGGGCACGCTGAACTACATCGCGCCGGAGCAGGGGCTGGAGGGCGTCAGTGACGCTCGCAGCGACATCTACTCCCTCGGCATCGTCTTCTACGAGATGCTGACCGGTCACCCACCCTTCGACGCCGACACGCCCCTGGCCATCCTTATGAAGCACCTCAACGACCCGCTGCCCCTACCCCGCCAGATCGACGCCGACATCCCCGAGCCCTTCGAGCGGGTCGTGCTGAAAGCGCTGGCCAAGAACCCGGCGCACCGCTACCAGAGCGCCGAGGAGATGGCGCAGGCCGTGCGCCAGGCCGCCGACGAAGCGCAGATCACCCTGCCGAGCCGCATCTCGTTGCCCCTCTCCTTCACCACCGCCACAGCGCCTTCTGAGTCGGTCGCCATCTTCTCCGGCGCCGCCCGTGAGCGCATCGCCGATGCCGCCTTCGCCGGCGACGAAACCGACGTGACGCTGAACAAACGCGCGACGAAGAAGGCCGCCCGCAAACAAAAACGCCAGCCAGAACCGCTCCCCGACGTCTCGCTCCCCCTGATCGGTTCGCTGAACGCCTTCAGCGTCGGACAAGCTATCTGGAGCAGCCTGGGCATCATTTTCTTCTGGAACATGTTCGCCCTGACCGGCGCAGGCATCACCAACCAGTGGGAACTCTTCGAAATTGGCTGGCCGGCAGAGCTGTTCCTGGTCAGCCTGGCCTTGTCTCTCTTGATGGCCGCGACGGCCGCGCCCGGATTGTTGTTCCCAATAGGCATCATCTTCGGCAATGGGTTCCTGTTCCTGTACTACACGTTCACCAACAACTGGAGCCATTGGGCCTTCCTGTGGCCTTTGGAGCTCATCATCATCGGCGGGACGGTCTTCTTCGCCATTCGAATCATTCGGGATGCCGCACAGCGCCGCCAGACGGCCCGCTTCGTGGCGGTCGCCGTCGCCTTCGTCTCTATCCTGATGGTCCTGATCATAATGGCCGCGTCGTTCCCAATTCACGTCGTGCGCAGTATCATCCGCAGTATCTTTTAACACAGTTGGAGGGTAAAATGAAAAGAATTGCATCGATCGTCGTTGGTCTCATCTTCATCGCTCTGGGCGGGGTAGGCCTGGCCTTCTCGATCTTTCTGCCATCGGTCGGCCATCACGTCTGGATGTGGGGCCTCAGGCGGTTTTGGCCGCTGGCCGTCATCGCGGCGGGGCTTCTGCTCTCGCTCATCCCCCTGCTGACCCGGCACCGTCGCGCCAAGAGCCTCTGGTTCTTTCTTGGACTGCCCATCCTGACCACGGGCGGCGTCCTGCTCTTCACCAACCTGTTCGACGCGTGGCACGCTTGGGAATGGCTGTGGCCGCTGGAGGTGCTGTCCGTGGGGCTGAGTTTCCTGTTCGCTGCGGCCTACGCCCGCGCTATCTGGCTGCTCCTGCCTGCCATCGTGATCGGGACGAACGGCCTGGTGTTCCAGTTCTGCGCCATCACCGGCTGGTGGGAGGCATGGGCGGTGCTATGGGCCATCGAACCTCTGTCCGTCGGCCTCGCGCTCCTGGCCGTCGGCGCACGGAAGCGCTCCTCCGGCCTCGTGTTGTCCGGCACGATCCTATCCGCACTGGCCGGCGTCTGTGCGCTGGGGATGAGCGCAATCTTCTCCTGGTGGTGGCTGGGCGGCCTGGTCGGCCCCAGCATCCTGATCCTGATCGGGGTCGGGATATTGCTCGGCGGCATCCTCCGCCGCGCCCCCAAGCCCGAACCGGCGGGGTAGCCCTCACTTTCTGCCTGGCAACTAAAGTAGGGCGTGACTGATTCGCGCCCTACTTTAGCAGTGCTAACTTACGCCGTGAATCGGCCGCGTAGATACTCGACCACCAGGCCGTCGATCACGTCGCCGTCGCCGCTCCACCGCTCTTCGAGGTTCTCCATCCCCACCAAAGCGCGCAGCGCCGCGCGGGTCGCCTCATCGAAGTCACCGGTCGTTGGACCGTCGTATTGGCCCGCCCGGCGCAGGATCTCCTGCAGCTCCGCGGCCACGTCTGCCAGCGGGATCACGTTCTCCGGGTCGACCGCACCAAAGTAGAGGTGGTGCATCCCGACCAGCTCTTTGAGCCTGCGAATCGGCTGCGGGTCGTCGTCGACGCGCAGGTCAAGGTAGCGATCGTTGTTGCCGCCGTAGCCGCCACCCTCGCGCACGACGATCACCCCCGCCGCCTGCCGGCCGCGCCGGTCGCCGCCGGCCGCCTGGCCCGCCGCCAGCGCCTCGACCAGCCAGTCGGCCAGTTCCCCCGCGCCGCCGCGCACGGCCTCGAACCGCTCGGCCATCGCCTCGACCGTGCCGGGAACGAGAATGTTCCCCTGGCAGGCGAACCCCTCGCCGACGACGTGCCCGGCCCAATCGTGGCACGCCTCGCCGGTGAACGACGCGGCGCGCCCGGCCTTGTCGACCATGCCCACCTGCCGCTGCGCTCGCTGCTCGTCTGCCGCCGTCAGCGCCGCAATCGCCTCCGCCGCCGACATCCCCTGCGCCATCAGATCCAAGCCCTCGAAGCCGTAGGCCAGGTTGGCGTAGGACTGTGTCGCCACGGCCCCCGCCCCGGCCCGCGCCCACGAGACGACAGCCGCCGCAGCCAGGAACTTCGACTGGACCGCCACGCCCCACTCCTTACGGGCCGGATCGTACGCCACGATCGAAAACGTCGCTATCGGTTGCATCGATTCCTCCTCTACCGCGCCGCCAGCCCCGGCGCTTTCAGCGCGCGGGTGGCGATGTAGGTGTCCATGTACTTCCCCAGCACATCCCATTCCTCGTTCTCGAACCGGTCCTCGTAGAAACCGGTCAGCACGAACCCCGCATCGAGCTGCCCACCGATCTGGTCTTCCAACGTGTGGCTGAACTCCAGTGGCGATCCCTCTTCCGCGTACTTCTGTTTCTCCGCCGCGCTCAAACTCTCCGCGTCGGAGTAGGGCAGCGTATGCGCCACCTTCAACGTGCCGGTCTGCTCCGCCAGGTCACAGTCGAACAGGTAGACCACCGGATTCGTCACGCCTGCCAGGAGCAGCCCGCCGTCGCGCAGCACGCGGTAAGCCTCGCGCCACACGGGGCGCACCTGCGGCACGAAGGTGTTGGAGACCGGGTGGAAGATCAGGTCGAAGAAGGCATCGGCAAAGGCGCTCAGGTCGGCCATATCTCCCTCCAGCGTGACGATCTCCAGGCCCTCCCGCTCGGCCACGATGCGATCCTGTTCCAACTGGCGTGGCGAATTGTCGAACACGGTCACCCGCGCCCCGGCGGCGGCCAGAATCGGCCCTTGCTGCCCGCCCCCCGAAGCCAGGCACAGCACGTCCGCCCCCACCAACGGGGGAAACCACGCCCGCGGCACCGGCTTGGAGGGGGTCAAGAGAATGCCCCATTCCCCCCGCCGCGCCGCAGCGATCTCCTCGCCGGTCACCGGCACCGTCCAACGGTTCCCCTGCTCGACCTGCCGGTCCCAGGCGGAGCGGTTATATTCACGAACGTTCATTCTCATTCCTCCACTGTCGATGCCAGCGCGCACGGGCCGATGGCGCACTTTCCGCATATCTCGGCCACGCCCAGCGCCTTGAACTGCTCAGCGAACACCAGGCAGCGCTGCCAGCAGCGCTGTTTGTCGATTCCACCATCCACGTCTAACGCGCCGATGGGGCACTGGTCGACGCACGCGCGGCAGCTCCCATCGTAAAAGTAGAGACAGCGTTCCTTCACCACGCGCGGGCTCGGCGGTAGGTCGGCCGCCACCACCAGGCTGCCGAAGCGCCCGGCGCACCCGGCGTCGGTGATGACCATGTGGTGCAAGCCGAAGCTGCCCAGTCCCGCCACCACCGCCACACTCTTGTGCGACCAGCGGCTGATGAGCGTCTCCGGGTCGAAGTTCCCGGTTGCCGGTTCGGCGCCCGCACGCACCCCCCACTCGCCCAGCAGCGCGATCAACCTGGCGGTGATGCAGCCGATCAGCGCGTTCGTCTCCACGTAGGCTACCGCCCACTCGCGGGCCACCCGGCTGCGGTGTGCTGCGTTGGCCTGCACGACGGACACGTCGAAGGGCAGGAAGAAAGAGACCACCGAGCGCGCCCCCGGGCACAGGTCTTCCGGCAGCATATGCGTCGGTTCGGCCAGGTGGCGCAGCGCGGCGAACTGCGGGTCGTCCGCCGGGGCGAACGCGACCAGTGGCTTGCGGTATGCCGTAAGCGTGCCTGCCTGCGCCACGCCCTGCTCGATCGTCGCAACGATGAGTTCAGCCAATGCTTCTGGCATTCGATCCCTCCTTAAGGCGGAAAGACCCACTCGCGCCACAGAGACGTGGGCATCGCCGACACGGGCACGTCGACGCAGACGGCGTAGGGCGAGAAGCCCAGTGGTCCGCGATAGCTGGAAAGAGGCGAATACCAGGCCACGCCCACTTGCCAGCGGGGAACCGTCGCCAGTCCCCCGCAGACGTGAACGCTGAGACCGGCTGTACCCGCAGAAGGAGCCACTCTGCCGCTCAGTACCAGTGCCGCCAGGCAACCGCTACAACACGAGAGAACCACCACGAGCGCCAAAAGCACGAAGAGAATCTTTCTGTTTTGCCGTGGTTGGCGCGCCTGAAGAGTCAAATCCGCCACCGATCCCTACGCCATATCGTACCGCTCCAACGCCGCATCCATGATCATGTTGACCAGCTCGGCGTGGTCGAGCCCCTCGGCTCTGGCCTCGATCACCAGGTCGCTGATCCCCGGCGCCAGGCCGGGCAGCGGGTTGATCTCCAGGATGTAGGGCTTGCCTTCGGCCTCGTCCAGGCGGAAGTCGACGCGCGCGACGTCCAGGCAGCCGGTGACGCGGAACGTCGCTGCCGTCAGCCAGTTCAGTTCCTCGACCAGGTCAGGGTCCAGCTGCGCCGGGCAGATGTAGGTCAGATCGTCGGCCAGATCGACCTTGGCGCGGTTGGTGTAGATGCCCGCTTCCTCATCGGCATACTTGCCCAGGTCGATCTGCAAGGGCGGCAGGAAGTGCAGGCCGCGATGGACGCGCGGCGCTTCCTCGTCCTCCGGCAAGCGCCAGGCGACCGGCGGCACCAGGTTGCCCACGACCCCCACAGTCACGTCCGGCCCGGAGATGAAGCGCTCAACCAGCACCGGTTCCGAGTATGCCTTCAGCAGCACGTCGATCTGCGCCCGCAACTGGCCCTCGTCGTAGACGACCGACTGGGGGCTGATGCCCATTCCCGTGCCCTGCCGGCTGGGCTTGACGAACAGGGGGAACGTCAGTTCCGGGTCCAGCGGCTCATTGGTACGCTCGAACACTTGAAACGGCGGCGTCGGCAGGCTGTGAAACGTCAAAACGCGCTTGGTCATCGGCTTGTCGAGCGCCAGGGCCAGGGTCAGCACCTTGGAGCCAGTGTACGGGATGCGCAGCATCTCCAGAATGGAGGGAACGTGTGCCTCCCGGCTGTCGCCAAAGTGACCCTCGCAGATATTGAAACAGATGTCCGGCCGCGCCTCCCGCAGCCGGTCGAAGAGCGTCAGGTCGCCTTCGAGAAACGTCACGTTATGCCCTCGCCCGCGCAGGGCGTCGGCAATCGTCTCGACCGTGTGCTCCGAATCCAGATCGGCCCAGTAGTCCTCCGGCATCCCCGGAAAGCGCGGAGCATTCTTCTTCAGATTCGCCAAAACGGCCACATTCAGTTGCGTCACTCCCCTTCCTCCTCGATGGTAAGCGCTTGTTTGATGGGACGCCAGCGAATGCGCGTCAGGCGCTGGTGCGATTGCACGAAGCCTTCCGGCGCAATCGCCACGCGCTCGCCGGCCAGCAGGCTCGCCACGCCCTCCTGCCCACCCTCGTCCCGCTTTCTCTGGCACGCGGGGCAACGGCTGGCATCGTGCGGCTCGTAGCACGTCGGTTCGGTGTAGGTGGTGATGAACCCCTCGAAGTTGCGCACCACCGTCCGCCCTGGGGACTGGCTGATCAGATACTGCGGGGCGACGGGCACCTTCCCACCTCCGCCCGGCGCGTCGATGACGTAGGTGGGCACGGCAAAACCTGAGGTGTGCCCGCGCAACGCCTCGATGATCTCGATCCCGCGCGACACCGGCGTGCGGAAGTGACCCGCTCCCGGCACCATGTCGCATTGATAGAGATAGTAGGGGCGAACGCGCGTCTGCAGCAGCGCGTGGACCAGGTCCTTCATCACGTTGGGGCAGTCATTGACCCCCGCCAGCAGCACCGACTGGCACCCCAGAGGAATGCCCGCGTCGGCCAGGCGCGCGCAGGCCTGCCGGGCCGCCGGCGTAAGCTCCTTGGGATGATTGACGTGGATGTTCATCCACAGCGGGTGGTAGCGTTTGAGCATCTCCACCAGTTCGTCGTCGATGCGCTGGGGCAAGAAGATCGGCGTGCGGGTGCCGATGCGCACCACCTCCACGTGCGGAATCGCCCGCAGCCGCTGCAACAGGTCCTCCAGCACGGGTGTGGCCAGCACCAGCGGGTCCCCGCCGGAGATCAACACGTCCCGCACGGCCGGGTTGGAAGCGATGTAGTCGATCTGCGCGTCGTAGTGGGCACGGCCAAAGCGCGCCGCCTTGCCGCCGACGATGCGGCTGCGCGTGCAATAGCGGCAGTAGCTGGCGCACAGCGTCGTGACCAGCATCAACACCCGGTCGGGGTAACGATGCACCAGCCCCGGCACCGGGGAATGGGCGTCTTCGCCCAGCGAATCGACCATCGCGGCCTCGAAACCGTCGAGTTCGCGCGCCGTCGGGATGACCTGACGGCGAATTGGGCAGGTCGGATCGTCCGGGTCCATCAACGCGGCGAAATACGGTGTAACGTCGATGCGAAAATGGTTTTGAGCAGAGATGCCCGCTTCTTCTTCGGGGGCCAGTTTGAGAATGCGACCCAACTCATCGAGGGTGTTCAGACGATGGCGCAATTGCCAGCGCCAATCATTCCACTGTGCGAGGGGAACGTCGTGCCAGGGGTGGGGAGGTTCTTCGAAACCGGGAGGCTCCTTTGGTTTATCTTCTTTTGGGTTCATCGAGTTTTTCTTTCTTTCTCCTTACGGTCTTGGTGATAGTACGGCCGTCGTGTGCCGTCCGTTTATTCTACCGCGCAAGGGCAAAAAAAGCAAGGGATTTCAGCGGTTGACAACCAGCGCGCGCTGCCATATACTAATTCGAAAATAGACCGTCTCGATGTAGGGCGGGTTTCAAACCCGCCGACCCTCGGTTACCATGACTTTGCAGGGGCTCCGCCCCTGCA
>JAFGOJ010000426.1 GCA_016926575.1 Anaerolineae bacterium
CCCTTTCGGTGCTCAAGACCGTGTTACGAAGACGAAAAGGGTAGATTCTTCGCTCGCCGCCTTCGGCGGCTCACTCAGAATGACAGGCTGGACGGCGAAGTGTCAATCTAACTCCTTGGGTTTCTGAACCATGCCTAAAAATCTTTGTGCTCTTTGTGTCCTTTGTGTTTTTTTCTCCTTGTTCTCAGGGAAGTCTTATATCAGAAACAGATAAAGAACTGGTTAAGACGCTGTACAGGGTTGGTATGGATTCTATATTGACCTGAAAAGTGTATGAAAACTCCTGGTACGTACCGGACTTGACCAGGTTGAAGGGTGTGCTATAATCCTCTAACGGTGTGTATCTACCCTGATAGGAGTGCGCAAATGCCAGAAGTTACGTTGACAATCAAGCACGAGGCGGGATTGCACGCGCGGCCCGGCGCGCTCTTTGTCAAAACCGCCAAGCAGTTCGAGAGCGACATAACGGTTGTGTTTACAGACAAACAGGCGAATGCCAAGAGCATTCTGAGTTTGC
Organism: Anaerolineae bacterium; assembly: GCA_016926575.1. GTDB lineage: Bacteria > Chloroflexota > Anaerolineae > B4-G1 > DUEL01 > JAFGOJ01. Next base: position 518 of record JAFGOJ010000426.1, read on the forward strand.
TGTCGTTGGGCGTCGAAAAAGGGTCGGTTATTACGATCAGAACCGAAGGGGAAGACGCCGGAGCGGCCGTGAACGCGCTCAAAGCACTCGTGGAGAGCAATTTCGGGGAAGGTGAATAGCCATGTTGCAGGGCATCGCTGCCTCGCGGGGCATTGCGATTGGGCCGGCGTACCAGTTCCGCCGCGCCAGCCTGACGTTCGAGCGCTGTACCATCGACGCACCCGCAACCGAGTGGTTGCGCTGTGAGGACGCCCTTGAAACGGCACGCCAGCAAATCATCGACATCGCCCAACACATAGAAGCCGAGTCCGGTGCAGCGGAAGCCGAAATCTTCCAGGCGCACCTGTTGATGCTTGAAGACCCCGAACTGCTGGAGACGGTCCGCGAGACGATCGACCAGCAGTACCTCAACGCCGAGGCCGCTTTTAGCGACGCCGCCGAGGTCTACGCCCAGAAACTCGAATCGCTCAGCAGCGACTACTTGAAGAGCCGCGCCGGAGACGTGCGCGACATCACCGAGCGCGTGCTGCGTATCCTCATCGGCGCCGAAGAAACGTCTGTGTGTACCGACATGTTCACCCCGTCCATCGTCGTCGCCGAGGACCTCACCCCTTCCGATACGGTGCTGATGGACAAGACGCTGGTGCTGGGATTCTGCACCGCCGGCGGCGGCGCGACGTCTCACACCGCAATCCTTGCCCGCGGACTGGGGCTGCCCGCCGTCGTGGGCATCGGGCCCGCCGCGCTGACAATCCCCGATGGCGCAACGTTGATTCTCGACGGCGCTGCCGGTACGGTGATGGTCTCCCCCGACAGTGAAACGATCGACGCCTACCGCATCCGGCAAGAGACGGTGGCACGGGTGCGCGCAGAGGCCCGCACCTACGCCCACGCACCGGCTATCACGCGAGACGGCCATCGCGTCGAGGTCGTTGCCAACATCGGCAACGTCGAAAGCGCCAACGCCGCCCTCGACGCCGGCGCCGAGGGGGTCGGCCTGCTGCGTACGGAGTTCCTCTACCTGGAGCGCCACCACCTGCCCGACGAAGAAGAACAGTACCGGGCCTACCGGGCCATCGTCGACGTGTTCGGCGACCTGCCCGTCGTCCTGCGCACGCTGGACGTCGGCGGCGATAAGGACCTGCCCTACCTGGACCTGGCACCGACGGCCAATCCCTTCCTCGGTCAGCGGGCGATCCGGCTCTGCCTGGCGCGTCCGCACCTGTTCAAGCCACAACTGCGCGCTGTGCTACGCGCGGGCGCGGGACGCAATCTGAAGCTGATGTTCCCTATGGTCGCCACCCTCGATGAGGTGCGTGAAGCACGCGCGATTCTCGAAGTATGCCGCGCCGAGCTGCGCGCCGAGAAGCAGGCCTACGCCGAACAGATGGAAATCGGGATCATGATCGAGGTGCCCTCTGCCGCGATTATGGCGCATCAGTTCGCTGCCGAGGTAGACTTCTTCTCCATCGGCACCAACGACCTCAGCCAATACACGATGGCTGCCGACCGCACCGACGCCCAGGTCGCCCGGCTGGCGGATGCCTTCCAGCCCGCCGTGCTGCACCTGATTCGCACCGTCATCGACGCGGCCCACAGCCATGGCCGGTGGGTCGGCCTGTGCGGTGAGCTGGCCGGGGAGCCGCTGGCGATTCCCATCCTGTTGGGATTGGGACTCGACGAGTTCAGCATGAACCCACCCGCCATTCCCACCGCCAAGCAGGTCATCCGCGCGCTCGATCTGGACGAGGCGCGCGCGCTGGCCACGGAAGCCCTGACGATGGAAAGCCCCAAAGACATTCGTGACCTGGTGTGGAGCCGGGTCACCGCCGCGCGCGTCGGTTGATGGCTTTCGCCACTTCGAAAATAGTACGTACCCGGTCGTCATGCCCGCGAAAGCGGGCATCCACTATTTCGAAAATAGGTTGCGTTCTTGCTCCCGCCGGGCCTTACGCCCCTGGCGGCGCGTACCGCTCGTAATACCCCAACACACGGCCCTCGGGGTCGCGCACGACGCGCATGTAGACGCGGTGCTCCGGCGTGTCGGTGATCAGGCGCTCCGTTTCCCCCTTGTGCATCGCGGCTAGAATCTCCACCATCATCGCGCCCGACTGCGCGTTGTGACAGTCGAACAGGGACGCTCCGATCAGCGCCTGCGCATCCAAATCGCCCTCGCTGTAATGCGCGACGGCGGCCTTGTTCATGTAGCGTACGATGTGCTGCGTGTCGGCAAACAGGATGGGGTCCTTCAAGCTGTCCAGAATCGCGGCCATCAATATTGCATCGATCACTTTTCTCTCCTTGCGAAATCCCAGAGACTCACAAAAACAAACCGGCTGGGCGAACCAGCCGGTTTGTGGATGGGCGGTACAAGACTTGAACTTGTGACCTCCACGATGTCAACGTGGCGCTCTAGCCATCTGAGCTAACCGCCCGTAAGGAAGATTATACCACTGCCCGTGCAGCTTTGCAAGTCGGCCTTGCTGTGCTAGAATCCTATCCGATGATGACCAACACCAATTGGGGACTTATCGGACACACCTGGGCTGTGAACCTCCTGCGCGGGGCGATGGAGCGCGGCGAGCTGTCTCACGCTTACCTGTTCACCGGCCCGCCGAACGTGGGGAAACGGACGCTGGCACTGGCACTGGCGCAGGCGCTGTTCTGTGAGAGCGATGCCCCTCCTTGCGGTGTGTGCCGGGGCTGCCGGCTGGTCGCCAGCGGCAATCACCCCGACCTGCACTGCGTTGCGCCGGAGACCTCTTCCGGCTGGCTGGGTATCGACCAGGTGCGCGACCTGGGGCGGCAGGTGTCTCTCACCCCCAGCCTGGGCCGCTACCGGGTGGCGATCCTGGACGATTTCGAGCGGGCAACCGCGGCAGCGGCGAACGCGCTGCTCAAGACGCTGGAGGAACCGCCCGGCTACGTCGTGCTGGTGCTCCTGGCCCCCGATGCCGATGCCCTGTTGCCCACCATCGTCTCGCGCTGCCAGGTGGTGCCCTTCCGCGGCCTGCCTGCGGCCCAAGTCGAGGCGGCCCTGGTCGAGTGGTGGCACGTGGAGCCCGAACGCGCGGCGCTCCTGGCGCGCCTGTGCGGAGGGCGGCTGGGGTGGGCTGTGCAGGCCGCGCTCGACCCCGCGCCGCTCCAGTTCCGCGCACAGCAACTGGAAGAGCTGGAGCGCCTGCTCGGCGCCTCTCTCGTCAAGCGGTTCAGCGCTGCCGCAGAGATGGCCCGTACCCCCGAAACGGTGCAAGAGACATTGGACGTGTGGTGCGGTTGGTGGCGGGACGTGATGATCGTCGCCGGCGGCGCGGACATTCCCTTGAACAACCCGGATATGACAGAACGATTGCAGTGGTGCGCCCAAGCAGTCGGTGTGGAACGTGCAGCAGCTGTGGTGCAGGCCATCCGCGATGCGGGGGAGCAGATTCGCCGCAACGTCAACCTGCGCCTGGCGCTCGAGGTGTTGGTCGCGTTCGACCTGCCGCGAGTGCCGTAAGCACGGAGCAACACACGACCTCCGGCAACAAGAGACTGCTGTCGGAGGTCGCATTGTGAACGGAATATTCTATGGGTGAGATCCGTTGCTACAGCGAGGCTGGATCGAAAGACGCACCGCAGTCCGCTCCTGTCCGTCGATCAATACCTCGGAGAAGCCGGGAACGCAGACAATGTCGATGCCATCAAGTTCCAGGTAGCCCTTCGCGATGGCGATGGCTTTGATGGCCTGATTGACTGCTCCGGCTCCTATGGCCTGTACATCTACTTTCCCTCTTTCCCGAACGACGCCCGCGATAGCGCCTGCTACCGCTGTGGACCGGGAATTGGATGCGACCTTCACTAACTCCATTGTAAACCTCCTCGCAGCGCTGTGGCTACTTTTTCTGTGCTTTCATATTACCATATCCTTCTCTAAACGCGGTTTCCAGACGGTTACAAAAGAGTTACGGGAAAAGGGCCAACTCTGCGCTCTTTTTCTAGGGTGGCTGGACATCCGCCCCATTCCCCATTATAATTTCCCCTGTGAAACGATCATGGCTGCTCTGCTTTCTCATTGTGACGCTGCTGGCTGGCTGTCGGGGAAATACCCCCACCGCCACGCAGACGGCTACCCTCTCGCCGACGGGCACGCCGGCTCCCACCCTCGTCCTCGATACACCTGAAGCAACCGCGGCGGCCTTCCTGCTGGCCTGGGACACGCGCAACTACGAGATGATGTACGGCCTGCTTTCGCCCACCAGCCGCGCCGCCGTCGATCTGAACGCCGTCACGACCCGCGCCGAAGGCGCGTTGCGGGCCACTGCCGTCGTCACCGCCACCACCGCCCTGCAAGCGGTGCTCCAGGAGGGCGACCGCGCGCAGGCCACCTACGCCATCACCTGGGACACGGCCCTGGTCGGCACGCTGGTGACCGAGACGACCATGGGACTCACGTATCAAGATGCGCACTGGGGGGTGGAGTGGTCGGGCGATCTGATCTGGCCCGGATTGGGAGCGTCGAATTACCTGTATATGGAGTACGAAATCCCGGCCCGAGCCAACATCTACGACCGCAACGGGCTGGCGCTGGCCTCCGAAGGGACCATCGTCACCGTGGGCGTGATCCCCAACCAGATTCAGGACGAGCAGGCCGTCCTCGCGGTGCTGAGCCAGGTGACCGGATTGACGCCCGACGAGGCGCGCAGCCACTACTCTGGACAGCCCGCCGCGTGGTGGACCCCCATCGCCGACATTCCGGCCCAGGTCAGTATCGACAACGCCCACCTGCTGCTCAACACGCCGGGCATCGAGGCGCGCGAGAAAGACGGCCGCCTCTATTGGGGCGGGGCCGCTCCGCACATCGTCGGTTGGGTGCTGCCCATATCGGCCGAAGAGCTGGAAACTTATCGCCGTTTGGGGTACCGCGGTGACGAATCGGTCGGAGCGTCCGGACTGGAACACTGGGGCGAACCCTACCTGTCGGGCACCCACGGCGGCTCGCTCTACCTGATGAACGCCGCCGGGCAGACCCTCGCCACCATCGCCACGCGAGACGCTGCCCCCAGCCAGCCGCTTTACACCACCCTCGACCGCGAGTTCCAGGGACAGGTGCAGGCGATCATCGGCGACCGGCGCGGGGCCATTGTGGTGCTGGATGTGCACACCGGCGCGATCATCGCCCTCGCCAGCGGCCCTGCATTCGATCCCAACGCCTTCGCCAGCCCGGCCGGAGCCGCGGAGCGCAGCGCCATCTTCACCAACCCCGACCGCCCGCTGTTCAACCGCACGGCGCAGGGCACGTACCCCTGCGGGTCGGTGTTCAAGATCGTGACCATCGCCACGGCCCTGGAAGCGGGAGGCATGACCCCCGAGAACAGCTTCTGGTGCCCCGGCTATTGGGACGGCCTGGGGCCGGCTTATATCATGGACTGCTGGACGGACCACGGCACCATTTCGTTGAAAGACGCCCTGACCGCATCCTGCGACGTGACGTTCTACTCCGTGGGGCAGACATTGGACGGCATCGATCCCTACCTCATTCCCAACTTCGCCCGCGCGTTCGGCTTTGGGACGGCGACCGGCGTGGAAGGGATACTCGAAGAGGCCGGGCTGGTGCCCGACCCGGCCTGGAAAGAGGCGACCTACGCCGAAAACTGGTGGGTCGGCGACACGGTGAACATCTCCATCGGCCAGGGGTACCTGCTGGTCACGCCGCTGCAAGTGGCGCAGATGATGGCCGCAGTGGCCAACGGCGGCACGCTCTACCGCCCCTACGCCGTCGACCGCGTCGGGCAGGAGGTGGTCGGCCGGCCGGAGGCGACGGGCCGCCTGCCTGTGTCGGCACAGAACCTGGCGATTATCCAGGAGGCGCTGGCCGGGGTGACGACGATGTCGATTGGCACCGCCACGCATCGCTTCCAGGGCATGAGCATCCCGGTGGCGGGCAAGACCGGCACTGCGCAGGCCCCCGGAGAGACGTCGCTGCCCCATTCCTGGTTCGCCGCCTACGCCCCGGCAGACGCCCCGGAAATCGCCATCGTCGTGATGGTCGAAAATGCCGGGGAAGGGTCGGCCATCGCCGCGCCGATGGCGCGCCAGGTGGTGGAAGCGTACTACGGCTTGCCTCTGACGCCGCTGCCCGTCGAGGCCGAGGCAACCCCCACCCCC
>JAFGOJ010000427.1 GCA_016926575.1 Anaerolineae bacterium
ATGGGAAACCCTGCTCGAACAAGCCCTGCCCATCACCCAAATCTACCTGCACTACGCCGAGCAGGCCTCCGTCCGCGTCACGCTGCCGCTGCCGGACGACCCGCACCTGAGCGCTCTGCTGAAACGCTACTTCGACCCGCAGGGTACCCTCCAGGGCAAGGCCACGCAGAGCCTGCCCGCCTTGCTCGATGAGTTGAACCGCTTGCCGGCCAACCTCAGAAACCGCATCCACGTCGTCCAGGCCGTCCACGACTACCTGAAAAAACAGCAGGACATCGCGGAAGTGCGCCAGCAAAAAGACTGGTTCCTGGAGCAAGTGGATCAAGGCCACCGCTCCCTCAGCGTCATCTCGACGCCGCTCTACACCTACCAGGAAGAAGGTATGCTCCACCTGACCTTCGGGCGGCGCACGCTGCTCGCCGACGACATGGGCCTGGGTAAGACGGTCCAGGCTATCGCTGCCGCCGCCCTGCTCAAACAACTGCGCGACATCCGGCGCGTGCTCGTCGTCTGCCCCGCCTCACTCAAACACCAGTGGGCGCGCGAAATCCAGCGCTTCACCTCCCTCTCCGCCCAGGTGATCGAAGGCAACGCCATCCAGCGCCGCACGCTCTATCGCGCCCCCGAATTCTTCAACATCATGAACTACGAACTGGTCCACTATGACGAAGAACACCTGATTCAGGCCGATTTCGACCTGATCATCCTCGACGAAGCCCAGCGCATCAAGAACTGGCGCACCAAAACCGCCGACCGGATCAAGCGCCTGCCCAGCCCCTACGCCTTCGTCCTCACCGGCACGCCGCTCGAAAACCGCCTGGACGAATTGTACTCGATCTTCCAGTTCATCGACCCCAGTATCCTCGGCCCCTTGTGGCGCTTCAACGAACGCTACTACAAGACCGAACGCCGCTCCAGCGGCTCCTACAAGGTGCTCGGCCACAAGAATATGGACGAACTGCGCGGCCGCATCGCCCCCTACGTGCTGCGCCGCGTCCGCGACGAGGTGCTGCTCGACCTGCCCGAACGTATCGACAGCAACTTCTTCGTCGAAATGACCGACCGCCAGTGGACCGCCTACTACGAGTACGAACAGCGCGTGGCCCAACTGATGGCGCGCGCCAAACGCCGCCCCCTCACCCCCGAAGAACACCACATCCTCCTCGGCTCGCTGATCAAAATGCGCCTCATCTGCAACGCGCTCGCCCTCCACGACCCTGAAATCAAACCCGAAGACTGCGAAAAGACCGCCCCTAAGCTGCGCGAGCTGCGCGACATCCTCGACGACGAAATCGCCGGCAACGGCAAAAAAGCGATCCTCTTCAGCCAATGGACCCGTATGCTCGACCTGACCGAACCGGTGCTGCAAAAACTCAAACTCGGCTGGGTCAAACTCACCGGCGACGTGCCCAGCAACAAACGCGGCGCGCTGATCGAACAATTCTTCGAGGACCCCAAGTGTAAGGTCTTCCTCTCCAGCGACGCCGGCGGCGTCGGACTCAACCTCCAGGCCGCCAGCATGGTCGTCAACCTTGACCTGCCGTGGAACCCGGCCGTGCTCGACCAGCGCATCGCCCGCGCCCACCGCCACGGCCAGCCCCACACGGTCAACGTGGTCAACCTCATCGCCCGTGGCACGATCGAAGAACGCCTGCTCGATACCCTCGCCGCCAAACGCGCCGTCTTCGACGCCGCGCTCAACGAAGACAGCGACGTCGTGGAACTCTCCTTCACCGAAGCCGGGCAGAGCGTCCTCCAACGCCTCGAAGTCCTCCTGGGCCAGGAAACCGCCGTCACCCCCGAACTGGTGCTCGCCCCCACCGCCGCGGCCGAAGAGCCCACCGCCCCGCCCCCCTCCTTGCAGGACTTCGCCGACTTGCTCGCGGGACGCTATCCAGGTCGCATCCTCCTGGTGCAACGCGCCCCACACATCCCCGGCGCGCCCGCCGTGAACAGCGTCATCGTCGTAGTGGACCGCGAACCCGCTAAACTGCGCCCACAGGTCGAAACGCTGCTCGATGACCATTTCGGCCGTGGCAACGCACCCGGCCTATTGTTGATGGAGCAGGAAGGCTACCGCGCCCTCGCTGCCCTCACCGGCGGCGCGTTGGAACAAACCGCCGACACACCGAGCATCTTCTACCAGGCCCCCGCCATCCCCAAATCCGACCGCGCCGACGCCCGTAAAGCGTTGGAGAAAAAACTCAACCGCGCCGCCCAGGGCTTCGACACCGCCGACAAGCGCCTCAAACTGGCCGCCGTGGTTCTGGAAGGCGGCTTCCCTGAAGAGGTCATGCGCCCCGTGCGCCAGGCCCTGGGATGGGCGCTGACCGCACACCTGTCGCTGGTCAAAGACAAAGCTCCCGACGAAACGCTCCCCTCGCCGCGCCTGGTCGAAGCCGAGCTAGTCGCCACGCAACGCCTGCCCACCGACCTGGCCGCGCAAGTTGACCGCGTCCGCGCCCTCACCGCACCCCCCGCCGAGGACGAAGAAGACGCGCCCCCACCCACCACCGAGGCCGCCCAGGGCCTCATCGTCACCATCCAATCGCTGATCGACTTGGGCCGGGAGTTGCTCGCCAAAGAAGGGCTATGAGCGCGGTGCACCTTCTCGTCGCCCCTGCCGGCGGCGGAAAGACCGCCCGCGTCATCGAACACATCCGCGCCCTGCCGCCCCTCTCGCCTGTGCGCGTCCTCGTGCCAGACCGCATCGAGGCCGTCGCCTTCCGCCGCCGGCTGGCCCAGGCCGGCGGCGGCATCGGCATCCAGGTTCAGACCTTCTACGACCTCTACGCCGACGTCCTCACACAAGCCGGCCGCGCTCTCCCAGAAGCGGCCGCCGGCGCAGCCGGGATGGCGCGCCTCCCGCCCATCGTCCGCCTGCGCCTCATCCAACACCTCGCCGAAACGTGCTTCGCCGCCGGCGCGCTGCCCTACTACGCCCCCCTGCACCGCGCCCCCGGCTTCGCCCGCCTGCTGGGCCAACTGTTCGGAGAGTTCAAACGCGCCCGCATCTTCCCCCACGACCTCGAACGCGTCCTTGCCGCCACAGAACCCGCCAACTCACAACCCAATCGCGCCTCGCACCTCCTCGAATTGGCCCGCCTCTACTCCGCCTACCAGTCCTGGCTCGTCGACACCGCCTGGGTCGACGCCGACGGACAGGGCTGGCTGGCCGCCATTGCACTGGAGCGGGATCCGACCCTGTTCTCCGATCTGGCCCTGCTCGCCGTCGACGGCTTCGACGAATTCAACCCCACCCAGCTCCACCTGCTGCACCTGCTGGCAGACCGCGCCCAAATCACCCTCATCACCCTCACCGGCGACCCGCACCGGCCCGAGCGGCTGGCCCACCGCCGCTTCGCGCGCGCCCGCACCGCCCTCGACGCCGCGTTCGCAGCCCACCTGTCTGCCGCCACACTCGACCGCCGGCCGCCTGGCGAGCTGCCCCCTCTGGCCCACCTGGAACACCACCTGTTTGCCGGCGCCCACGCAGACGTTGTGCCCACCGCCCCGCCAGGGGACGCCGTCGCCTTCCTCGAAGCGCAGAACCGCGCCGCCGAGGCCCGCGCCGCCCTGCGTTGGCTCAAAGCCCGCGCCGTGCGCCACGGCACGCCGCTCTCCGACCTCGCCATCATCGCCCGCGACGTCGCTCCCTACCGCCCCTTCCTCGAAGAAGCCGCCGCCGAGTTCGGTATGCCCCTCCGCTTCGCCACCGGTGCCGACCTGTCTGCCAACCCCGCCGTCGTCGCTCTGACGAATGTGCTGGCGTTGCCACAGCCGCCGGTCGATTGGCAACCCCAGGCGCTCATCGACGCGCTCTCCAGCCCCTACCTCGATTGGAGCGCGTGCGCGCTCCAGCCTGGCGACGCCGACCGCCTGTACCACGCGGCCCGCGCCGGGCAGGTCCTGAGCGGCGGCGAGCAGTGGCGCGCCGCGCTGCGCCAACTCGCCGCCGTCACCCCCACCGACCCGCCCGCCTTCGACGACGAAGACCTGGCCCCGCCTCGCCCGCCCACCGGCACGCAGGCCGAGCGCCTGGCGCACCTGTTCGAGGACCTCGTCGTGCAACTCACACCTCCCGCCGAGGCCACACAACGCGAGTGGGTGGCCTGGATCGAGGCGCTGGTCGGCCCCGACCCGGCCATGACCGGCAGCACCGAGCCGGACGACGCGGCCTCGCTGCACGTCGTCGCCTGCGCCCGCGCCAACCCCACCACCGCCGAGCGGGATGTCGCCGCGCTGCGCGCGCTCAAAGACGTGCTGCGCGGGCTGGTGCTCGCCGACGAGATCCTCCATCCAGCCGCAGCGGCGCGCCTGCCGGCCGCACAGTTCGTCGCCGAATTGCTCCAGGCACTCGCAGGAAACGCTTACACCGTCCCCGTCGAGGGCGAGGCGATCGCGGTCATCTCGGCGATGGAGGCGCGCGGCCTGACCTTCGACGCGGTGGCCCTGCTGGGGCTGGCCGAGGGCGACTTCCCCCGCGCCGAGCGCGAAGACGCGCTGCTGCGGGAATCCGACCGCGCCTGGCTGGCCACACAGGGCTTTCCCATCGAACAGCGCCTCCACGGCGACGAAGCCACCCTCTTTTATCAAGTCGCCACCCGCGCCCGCCGCCGTCTGCTGCTCTGCCGCCCCTACCTCGCCGAAGACGGACAGCCCTGGGAACCCTCCCCCTACTGGTTCGCCGTGCGCCGGCTGTTCCCACATGCGCCGCTCTGCCACGTCCGCCCCACCGACCCGCTGGTCGACCCGGCCTCGCCCCAGGAACTGCACGCCCTCCAGCCCGGCGTGGAGGCCAGCCTCCCGCTTGCCGTCCTGAACGCGCGCGCTCAGGCCGCGCTCTCCCCATGGAACGGAGACCTGTCGGCGCTCCGGCCGGTGCTGCAGGCACGCTTCGGGCCGCACCGACCTTGGTCCAGCAGCCGCCTGGAAACCTACGCCAAGTGCCCGTTCTACTTCTGGGCCGCCTACGCGATGGAACTGGAGCCCCGCGAGATGCCCGAAGCCGGGTTCGACGTCCTGATCCTCGGTTCGATCTACCACCTGGTGCTGGAACGGCTCTACCAACGCGTTCCAGACGGCGACCCCGCGCGCCTGTTCGCCGAACTGCCCGCCGTCGCCCAGGCGGTCTACGCCACCGCTCCCCACGACTACGGCTTCCGCCCCACGCCGCTGTGGGAGCGACAGAAGGAAGAATTGACCGACGTGCTGCGCTACACGCTCGAAGGGTTGGTCGAGGCGGCCGGAGACTACACCCCATTGGCTTCAGAACTCGCCTTCGGGCTGAAAGACAACCCGCCGTTGGTGCTGCACGGCCCAGACGGCAGCCCGGCGATGACGCTGCGCGGCTACATCGACCGGGTGGACCGCGCGGCAGGCGGGACGCTGCGCGTCATCGACTACAAATCCGGCTCGACGCCGATCTCGCCCCACGAGTTGGAGGAGGGCCGCCGCCTGCAACTGCCCCTCTACGCCCTGGCGGCCGCCCAGGCCCTGGACGCCGTGGTCAGCAGTGGCTTCTACTGGCACATCAGCTCGGCCAAGCCCAGCAGCTTGCGCCTGGAGACGTACCCGGGCGGCGTCGCCGGAGCCGTCGATACGGCAGTCGACCACGCCCTGCGCATCGGTGCAGACGTGCAGGCGGGGCAGTTTCCTGCCGCCCCGCCGGACGGCGGCTGCCCCCGTTTCTGCCCGGCAGCGGCGTTCTGCGCGCAGTACAAGGCTCAGGGATGGTGAGCATGGGCATTCTGGACGGATTGCGACTCAACGCGCGGCAATTGGAGGCCGCCACCGCACCCGGTGACGTCGTTGTCACCGCCGGGGCCGGTTCGGGCAAAACGCGCACCCTGGTGGGGCGTTACCTGGCACTGCTCGACGCCGACGTCCCCCTGCGAACCGTCGTCGCCATCACCTTCACAGAGAAAGCCGCCCGCGAGATGCGCACCCGCATCCGCCAGGCCATCGTCGACTGGCTGGAGGGGAATCCGCCCCGGCGCACCTTCTGGGAGGACATCTTCGTCAACCTGGACGCGGCGCGCATCGGCACGATCCACAGCCTGTGTGCCCAGATGCTGCGCGAGCATCCCGTCGAAGCGGCCCACCTGGAGATCATGCCCGGCTTCGACGTGCTGGAGGAGGGGCTCGCGGCGGCGCTGCGGGCGCGCGCCGTCGACGAGGCACTGGCCTGGGCCGCCGGAGACGAGACGGCGTCCAACCTGTTCGGCGCGCTGGGAGAGTCGAAGGTGCGCGCCGCCGTCGCCACACTGCTCGGAAAGCGCCTCGACGCAGACACCGTCTTCGCCCGCATAGACGACGATCCGTTGGAGACCTGGACCGTCGTGCTGCACGGCTGGCTGGCCGAACAGTTGGACGTGCCCGCCTGGCAGGAGTGCCTCGCCACGTTGGACGGGATCCGCTCGGCCGACCCCACGGACAAGATGGAGATCGCGCGTCAGGACGTGTTAGCGCACGCGGAGGCCGTCGCCGCGGCCCGCGAGCAGGGCGACTTCCACACGGTATGGGCGGAACTGGCCGCCCTGCGCAAAGCCATGTCCCTCGGCGGGCGGAAGGGCAATTGGTCCGGCGACGACCTGGAAACCGCCAGAGAGGCCATGCGCGTCCTGCGCGATTGGTTCGACGACCAACTGGCCTCCCTGGCCGACCCGCAGAAGCCTGCCACCTGGGCCCTCGACGAGCGCGCCGCCGGCCTGATCTGGCCGCTCCACGCTGCCTACCGGCACGCCGTGGAGCACTACGCCCGCGCCCG
>JAFGOJ010000428.1 GCA_016926575.1 Anaerolineae bacterium
AACAAGGCCAACAGGGCCAGGCCGTTGACGCCCTTCATCGCCGATGCGGACCTTTCTGACGCGGGCGCGTTCAGCTCCGGCCTGCGCTGCCTCTGAGTCGCCGGTACCACAACCATTTTCTGTCCCTCCTCAAGATATATGGGTATTCTGTCGAAGCCAGTGCGAGAGTTCGCGCTCGAAGGCGGCCGCCACTTCGGCGGGGCTGTAGCCGAGGCGTTGGGCTTCCTCCAGAGAGGTGTGCAGGATGCTGAGCAGTTGCTCCTCTCGCAGATGAGCCATCTCTTCCTCGTCCGGCACGCCGGCGACGAACGTCCCCCGCCCGCGCTGGGTCGTAATCACGCCTTCGCGGTCCAAATCCAGATACGCCCGAGCGACGGTGTTGTAGTTGATGCGCAGGTCGGTGGCCAGTTGGCGGATGGTGGGGAGCTGGTCACCAGGGCGGAGCTGCCCCGCCGCGACCATCGAGCGGAGCTGCTCCTCGATCTGCACATATATCGGCACCTTGCTTTCGGGCTCGACCCACAGTTTCATACACATTCACCTAATGCTATATTGAACTAATCTTCTATGATTATATCACAATCCGGCGGGGATGTCAAGGGATTGGGAGAGGAATGAGCACCTCGGGCAGCGGTTCGCCTGCGGCCGCAGAGATGGGTAGGCGCTCGCCGGTGGCAGGAAGGTACAGCCCCACGCGCAGGTGGGTGACCTGCGCGGGCGGCGGTGGGACGAGCGGGTGCGGGTCGAGCACGCGCTGCCCGGCCACCCACCAGCCGGTGGGGTAGTCGCCCGCGCGCGGGGGGCCGTCCCACTGCGCGAGCACCTGCCCCGCGGCGTCTATCCCGTGGATGAAGACGGTGTAATCCGCGGCGGGCGCTTCGAGCGCCTGCCAGTGCAGCACGATCTCTGGCCCCGCGTCGCCAGAGGCCCACGTGTAGCCTTCCAAGCGGATCGGGCCGAGCGTGTACTCCTGGGCCACCTCGGGCGCGGGGACGGTGGCAGCGTGCGGCACGACGCGCCATGGCCCCAGCGTCACGTAGTCCGCGGCGGCGTCGCTGCGGGAGAGGCGGCGGCCCTCTTCGAGCAGCCCCACGCGCACCCAGTACAGCCCCGGCGCGGGCGTAGTATCAGGCAGGTCGAAGGTAGCCGTCTGCCGTACGACGTCGCCGGGCTGCCACAGGTCGCTGGGGAAGCGGGCCGTGCCCAGCCAGTCGGTGATGCCGCTGACGAAGCGGGTGGCATCCTGCGGCCCCAACTGCGTCCACACTTCGAGGCGCGGGCGCGCGTCTGCCTGGGACTGCCAGTAGAGCGTGAGGTGCAGCGGCTGGCCCACGCGCAGCGTCTCCCTCTGTGAGGCGGTGTAGCCGAGCAGGCGCAGTGCCCCGAACTGGGCGCTGGATGGCTGCGCGTCTTGTGGCAGGCGTTCGGCGAGCGGCGCGGCAAACGCCGGGCCGAGGGTGGTCCATGGGATCAGCACGGCGCAGGTGCAGGCCAGCGCGGCGGCGACGACGGGGGCAGGCCAGCAGCGGCGCGGCCGGCCCAGCGCGAGGCCCCAGGCGAGCCAGAGCGCGACCGCGGGCAAGACGGGCATCAGCAAGCGCCCGTCGGGCGCGCCGGTTTGGACGGCCCAGCGCGTCAGGCTGATGGCGTTCGCTGCCACGGCCAGGCCCAGCAGGAGCAGGCCCGCGCGCGTATGGCGGGGCAGCCGCCAGAACGGCCCGCGTGGACGGAGCGTGACCGCCGCCCCTGCCGCTCCCAGGCCCACCACCCCGGCGACGGCCCAATACACCGGCTGGGGCAGGCGCAGCACGCCCCAGCCGAAGCTGGCCCAGAACGTCTGCGCGACCGCCCACACCTCGGGCCAGCCGAAGCGCGCGAGCGGCACCTGTGTGGCGTAGTGGATGGCCAGCCCGGACCAGTCGTGGTACAGGAGCGCGTTGCGCGCGTACCACCAACCGGCCAGCGACAGCGCCGTCAGGCCGAAGGCGGCGCCATTCTGCAGAACGATGTGCCAAGGCCGCGCCGGGCTGCGCGTCTGAAGGAGGCAACCCAGCCCGCCGAGGGCCAGCAGGAGCAGGCCGCTCTGCTTGGTGAGCAGCGCCAGCCCGGCGACGAGGCCCAATCCGGCCCACGTCTGCCAGCGCGGCGGGCGCGCCAGCGCAGCGAGCAAGCCCAGCAGGAACGCGGCGGAGAGGGCGTTGAACAGCGCGTTCTGGCCGACGGCGGTGGTCGAGGCCAGGTGCTGGGGGGTGAAGGCGGTCAGCACGGCGGCGGCCAGGGCCAGCGCGGGGTGGTCGGGCCACAGCACGCGTCCCATGCCATAGGCACACAGCACGCACCACGCGCCCAGCCCCAGTCCCAGCGCGCGCAGAACGAGCGCGGCGCGCACGGTTTCGCTGGTGCGCCACGTCTCGCGGGAGGCGTAGTGCGCGTACATCGTCTTGTCGTGCGGGTCGGCGTTGGGGACGGGGGGCCAGCCGCGTTCCCAGTTGGGGCTGGGCACGAGCAAGGCGGGCAGGTCGTCCATCTCCGTCCACGCGGTGGCCAGCGCCGCCAGCGCGTAGTAGAGGGGGGGGGCGTAGTAGAGAGGTGGGTCGTGAAAGCCGAGGAACCAGGCCATATCCTGCGCCGTCGCTGCGCGGCGGTCGGGGATCTCGTAGGGCGGCAGGGCCAGGTTGCGGCGGACGTAGCGCACCACCGTCAGTTGCGAGGACTCGTCCTGTGCTTCGAAGATGGGGGTCGAGGCGATATACGCCACACCGGTGGCGAGGTATATGAGAATAATGGACCACAGCAACCAACGAGAGGCAGAGGCTGTGGTACGTTCAGCCCCCGACCGACGTCTCCCGAAACCCATCTGCGACTCCTTCCAGTCGATTGCGCGCGGGCCGGACAGCGCCCTTTCGGACAGTATAATTCAAGTCCAACCGAAAAACAAGGCAGCCGGGTATCCCGGACTCCAAAGTTGTCAGTGCTTACAAAGATGGTATAATCCCCCTCATCACTTAGGAGTAACTCA
>JAFGOJ010000429.1 GCA_016926575.1 Anaerolineae bacterium
ATTCGCCTTAAGATTCTCTTGTTCTTCGTGCCGGTTTTCGGACAATCTCGCGCAACTCCTTGATCTTTTTCTTTGTGTCCTTTGTGCTCTTTGTGGTTGATGCTTTAGTCAAACATGATTTCTCAACATCAATTCCTTGGGATAAGGATTCAGGTAAACTTGTTGGTGGACCCAGTCGGGAACCGGATGGCGGCCGAGGTGGTGCTTGAGCAGTGTCAGCGGCACGATCAACGGCACGAACCCCGTCCGGTACTCTTCGATCAGGCCCAGCAGTTCTGCCTTGTCGGCGGCGGAGAGGGCGTCTTTCAGGTAGCCCATCAGGTGCTGGAGCACGTTGGCGTGTTTGCCGGGCGAGGCGAGCACCTGCAATCCCTCCATTAACAACGTCGCGTACCGGCCGACCAGATCGTCCCAGGGCAGCGCGCCCGCCTGCGCCACCAGCGGCCCCATATCCCGGTAGTGTGCCGGGCTGTGGGCCATCATGGTCAATTTGTGGGCGGTGTGGAAGGCGACCAGAGCGCCGGGGGTGGGGGTTTCTTCCAGCATACACGTCCAGCGGTAGTAGACGAAGATGCGGTCGATGAAATTTTCGCGCAGAGCCACGTCGTGCAGGCGGCCTTCTTCTTCGACGGGGAGAAGTGGGAAGCGGCGCACCACCTCGCGGGCGAAGATGCCGGTGCCGGTGCGCTGGGGGATGCCGTTGGCATCGTAGACGCGCACGCGAAACAGGCCGGAGCTGGGCGAGTCCTTCTTGAAGACGAACCCGTGCAATCTGACCTGTTCCAGGTCGTCGAGGCGCTTGTGGGCCCAGGTCTGCATGCGCTCGGTATGGTCGCTGCCCGAGGCGGGGGCCACCAGGCGCGGGGCATCAGGGTCGCCGACTAGGCGCAGGGTCTCCCGAGGCACGGGTAAGCCGATTTCCACCTCCGGGCAGACCGGCACCCACTCGACGAACTCCCCCAGCGTGTTGACCAGAAAGCGGTCCAGCTTGTGACCGCCGTCGTAGCGCACCGGTTCGCCCATCAGGCATGTGCTCACACCCAGGCGGATGCGCGGCTCTTCGAAGCACGACACCTTCTTTTCATCACTCACGGTTCACTCCTCCTGCGATCTGCAATCTATAACCGTGACTCCCCTGAAAAAAGGAAAAACAACCACAAAGGACACAAAGAGCACTAAGATTTTTAATATTCGCCTTAAGATTCTCTTGTTCTTCGTGCTGTTTTTCGGGCAATCTCACTCAATTCCTTCATATTTTCTTTGTGGTTGAAGGCTTTTTTCAGTAGAGTCATAACCGGTACTTTGTCATGTTGCCCCACTCTTCGACACGGTTGTATCGCTTCCTGGTAGACAGAAAATGGACGTAGATGGATGCCTGATCCAAACCGGGATGGGCCTCGAAGAGCTGCCGGTCGCCGTAAAGGAACGCCTCCATAACCAGCGGCAGCTCGTGCCGGAAGATCCGGTACCGAAACCGGGCACTGCCCAGGACCAGTCCGCCACTGACGTGGCACATCAAGTGGAGCGATAGGCCGTTTTCGCCCTGGCGCCATTCGGCCAGCACCTCGTCCCGCATCAGGCGGGTGTAGAGACCGGAGATTTGCTCACGGTCGTAGTCCACACCGACGGTCAGGAACAAGTCGCCGGTCGCGTCGGAGTGGGTCAAGGTGTAACGGCGCGGGGTGACCGGCCCATCGGGTGTGGTGCCCTGCGTAAAACGGACGTGCACCTTCTCCGGCCTCAGTCGTCCCACGTTAACCTCCTATCGCGCGATCCACTCACTCACTTGCCATCCATACGCCGTCCCAGCCAGAAACGCTTCCAATCGCCTCCGCTGGTTTGCAGGGCGATGAACGTGTACAGACTGGCGGTGAAGAAGCCGAGCACCATCATTAGCGCCACCCAGATCACCGAGCGCCAGAGGGATCGCTCGCGGTAGACGATCCAGCCGGAAAAGAGGATGAACCCCACGTACAAGTCGACCAGCGACACGATGCCCCAGGGCATCGACAGGAGTACCCCACCCTCGCCGGCGAAATCGCCCACTGTGAAGGCGTAGATCAGGATGCCACTCATCGCCAACACACCCAACAACGCGATCACCTTAGCCCATTTCATCATTCTGTCTTGTGTCATTTTATCATTTCCTCATTATTGGTTGACTCTTCTCGAAAAGTGGGGGTGGGGGTTTTGCGGGCGGCGAAGCCGCCCGCAAAACCCCCATCTTCTCCCTGCTTTATTGAGAAGTTACTGTTAGTTCCAACTGCTGTGCCAACCAGCCCGCGATCAGGCGGCCGCGTTCGCCCAGGATGTCCTGGATCGCGGAGTGGTAGGCAGCGAGGTAGCGGTCGACCATCGGACGGGACAGGTCCTCCGGCCGGTGCATCTCGCGCATCCAACCGATGTAATCGTCCAGAAAGTGGACGTTTCCCAAGGCCAGAGCCGCGGCAATATTCTGTGTGATGTCGGTGCTCACGTGGAGCATGTGGTCGGTGTCGACGTGTTCGGACGCCATCGTGCGGTGCACGTCGGCGCGGATGAGCAACTCGCGTTCCCGGTAATGGGAGAGCGCGGCGCGGTAGTTGGCGGGCAGGGGGGTGGATTCGGGGGTCTGCCGCGGCGCGACGAGCAGCCCTTCGATGACGTCGGGCGCGCGATCCAGCGTGCGGCCCAGGTAGTGACCGGGGATGGCAGCGATTAGGTCGGGAATCATGTTGAAAATCCGCCCGCCGAATCCGACCGGGACGTTGTAGTGTTGCAGCGAGCGGGCCATATCGCGCAGCGTGGCCGCTGCGGGCAAGCGTTGCGCGCCCAGGATCACCAATTGCGGTGTGGTCGCGGCGACGGTGGCCTCTATCCGTTCGATGGGCACGTCGACGCCCAGGTACGTGGTCTGCCATCCCCTGCGACGCAAGAGGAACGTGAGCAAGAGCAATCCGAGGGCGTGGCTTTCTTCCGGCGGGGCGGCCACCACGAGTTGCCCGGCCCGGGAGGGCGGGGGTGTGCTCATAATCAAGCTCTGCAAACGGCGCATCGCCAGTTCGGAAGCGAAGTGCTCCTGTTGGACGCTGAGGCTGCCCGCGTGCCAGCCTGCGCCGATCTGTGCCATGCCTTTCTGGAGCACCTCCAGGCTCACCGTTTCGGGGGAGTAGAGGGCGAAGGCTTCTTCCAGCACGTGGGATGCTTCCTGCTCGTCGAAATCGACGGCGGCAGCCACCCAGGCCTGGCGCAGGTCGGCCAGCGCTGTGCCGGTGGGATGCGGCGGGATGTGGGAGGGCGCGTCGGCGGGCGGTTCGGCGTCTGCGCTGGCGAGCTCGCGCCACAGTTCCACCGCGTGGTTGATGCGCACGCCTTCTTGTTGGCGGGCGACCAGCCACTTGACCGTGTCGATGTCCCGCTGGGAGAAGAGACGGTGGCCGCCGTCGGTACGCTCGGGCTGGGGCAAGCCGTAGCGCCGCTCCCAGGCGCGCAACGTATCAGCTTTCACCCCCGTCTGCTGCACGACGGCTTTGAGGTTATAGATGGGGGTATCGTATGCCATCATTGTTTTAGCCCCTTTATGGAAATGGTAGGGGCGACGCGCACGCCGCCCCTGCCGGCTGTACAGAGATTCAGATTTAGATCGGGGCCAGCGTCCCGGCGAAGATCTGCCAGGCCAGGGCCGTCTTGGCGACCAGGCTCAAGATGATGTACACGCGCTCACCGAACAGGTAGTCCTTCCACGGACCAACCTTTTTGTACTGCAGGAACATATTCAGGGCGAAGATGTTGAAGAAGACGAAGATCGTGGGGATGATGGCGTAGACGAACGCCGGCGGCTTGGCGTCGCCGGAGTTAAGCGCGCCCAGGAAGTACATCACGATGACCACCCACGGGATGATCCCGGCGATACAACCGTAGATGAAGGCGATCCAGTTGATCTTCTTGGTGGTCTGATTGTGCAGCTCCATCATGATGCCGAACAGGTTCATCATCGCGTTCAGCCCGAAGATCAGGATCATACTGCCCAGGTCCCACAGTCCGACCAGCATCCCGATCAGCACGATCATCAGCGACGAGCTGAGGGCGTACTCGTAGAAGCGGGCCGGGTTCATGCCCTTCTTCAGGTTTTCCACGTACCAGCGGTAGCCGAAGGTGGCCAGGCTGAAGTGCGCCACCGCCGAGAGGAGCAGGAACACCGCCACGGCCGGACCGAACAGCAGTTCGTAGGCCAGCGTCGGGTTGGGGGTCAGCGAGAAGGTCTCCATGTCGAAGCGGAGGTAGTTCGTATAGACTGGATAGGTCGTGTCGTTGCTTAGCACGATCATCAACACGCCCTGGACCAGGTGCAGGAATCCCATGATCGCGTTGAAGCGACGCAGTCCTGCGAACGTTTTTTCAGAAGCCTTGTTTTCCATTTTATTCTCTCCTTTCAAATTCAAAATTAAGGTGACGTTACACAAATGATGCCGATGCCGTCCGGCCCCAGGTGGGTGCCGATGGCGGGAGTGACGTCTACGCAAAACACGTCTTCCTGCCTGGGCAGGAGGTCTTGGAGGTGTTGCCCGAGCTCGCGCGCCTTATCGGGCGCGTGGGTGTGGACGAGGGCATACTCTTCGAGCGGGGGGAGGGCGGCGATGTGTTCGGCCATCCGCGCGATGGCGCGGTGGGTCGTGCGCGGGCGCTCCATCGTCAGCGTGTTGTCGTGGATCGAAATCAGCGGTTTGACCCGCAGCAGCGTGCCCACGCCCGCCTGCAGCGCCGTCGCGCGGCCGCTGCGCCGCAGATACTCCAGCGTGTTCAGGATGGCGAAGGAAAACGTGCGGTGCGCCTTTTTCTCGATCAGGGTGACAACTTCGTCCAGGGTGCAGCCATTCGCGACGGCCCGTGCGGCCGCCAGGGCCAACAGACCACCGCCCAGGCTCAACTGCCCGGAGTCGAATACCGTCACGCGAGCGCCGCGGGTGGAGCGCGCCGCTACCCGGGCCGCGTTGACGAAGCTGCTCAAGCTGGAAGCGACGTGGATGGAGAGGATCTCCGTGGCCCCCTCGGCTGCCAGGCCCTCGTACATCTGGACCAACATCTCCGGCCCCGGTGCGGACGTCTGAGGCGGGGCCGTATAACGGGGCAATTCGGCGTAAAAATCCTGGCGCGACAATTCGACCACGTCCAGGTAGCTACGCCCATCGACGTGGATGTACATCGGCACGACAAGGATACCGTATCGCTCGGCGACCTCCGCCGGTAAATCGCACGTACTGTCGGTCACAATTCGAATCGCCATGACTCCCTCGCCTTCGTTACCTTCTCGTAGATAAGCAACCTTGTCATTTATTTTATTATATCATATTGTCATTGTTTTGTCAAGGATTTGTATAGGTTTTTAGGGAATTTTTGCTTCGAAAATAAGCCTTTTCGCCCTCGTCCCTCTCCCCTTCCCCTGCCCTCTCCCACAGGGAGAGGGCAGGGGGCAAGGCGGCGTAGCCGCCGGGGGGTGGGGTGAGGTCGAAACGCCGCCATTTTCGTCCATCAAATGGGTCTGGGTCAACGCCTCGGGCGGCCTTCACCCTCCCGCAGGTTCCAAACCTGCGGGAGGGTGGGCATTTTCTGCCCTTTGTGGTGGCCGGGCCGCGAAGCGG
>JAFGOJ010000430.1 GCA_016926575.1 Anaerolineae bacterium
GCAGGTACCTGCCTGGCGCGTCGAAGGGAGGAGATGGGGGTTTTGCGGGCGGCGAAGCCGCCCGCAAAACCCCCACTCCCCCTTTTCCGCGGCGGGAAAGGCAACTGCGAAGCGTAAGCTGAGCAGTTACCAGATGGGGTCATTGCGAGGGCGCGCAGCGTCCGAAACAATCTCCACGGTCGGTCCGAGAGATTGCTTCGCCGCCTTCGGCGGCTCGCAATGACAGAAAGGGGGCAATCCTAGCAGGCAGGTATGGAAACCTGCCCTGCCCCGCAAATCTGCGTAGAGCCGCAAAAACACACGTTTAAGGAGGCTATCATGTTACTCTGTATCGACATTGGCAACACGAACATCACCCTTGGCCTGTATGAAGGCGAAACGCTGGGGCCGAGCTGGCGCGTGCGCACCATCCACGACAAGATGGCCGACGAGTACGGCATCCTGCTGGACCAGCTCTTCCGTCGCCGAGGGTACCGTCCCGAGCAAGTCACCGGCGTAGCGATTGCCAGCGTCGTGCCGCCACTGACGCCGACCTTCGAGCAGGTATGCCGGGAGTACGTGGGGCGGGAGCCGCTGGTGGTGGATGCCGGGGTGCGCACCGGGGTGCCCATCCGCTACGACAACCCGCGCGAGGTGGGCGCGGACCGCGTCGTCGACGCGGCGGCCGTGCGCGCGCTCTACACCGTCCCGGCCTGCGTGGTCGACTTCGGCACCGCCACCACCTTCGACGCGGTGTCTGCGGAGGGGGAGTACCTGGGCGGGGCCATCGCGCCGGGCATCGGCATCGCCGCGCAGGCGCTCTTCGAGCGCACGGCCAAACTCCCGCGCGTCGAACTGACCCGCCCGCCGTCGGTCATCGGGCGCAACACGCCGCACAGCATCCAGTCGGGCCTGCTCTTCGGCTACGTAGGGCTGGTGGAGGGCATGGTCGCGCGCTTCGAAGCGGAACTGGGACCCCAGACCTGCATCATCGCCACAGGCGGGTTGGCAGAGATCATCGCCCGCGAGACCGACGTGATCGACGTGGTCGATCCGTGGCTCACCCTGCACGGCCTGCGCATCATCTACGAGCTCAACCACGCATCATGCTGAGACGGGAAACCAGGTTGACTAACTCCCAAAATAGCGTACAATCTTGAATGGTTTCATCGAATCATACGAGTCAAAAACGATTAGGAGGAATTGGATGAAGGAACAACCCATCAGCCGCCGCGAGCTGCTCAAGCTGCTTGCCGCCGCCGGGGGGGCCGTGGCTGCCTCGACGGCGTTGCCCAGCGAGTGGACCAAACCGCTGGTCGAGACCGGCGTCTTGCCGGCGCACGCCCAAACCAGCGAGCCCATCGACATTCCCGATACCCTCGTTGGGATTCAGTGGAATTCCGGGATGGAACTGGCCGATCTCGACCTGCGCGGTGTCGGAAATGGCGCAACGGTCGACGAAAACAGCCCCAACAGCCCAACGATGGCATTCTCGTACGAAGAAGTTGCGGGTGATTACACGGAATACACCGAAACGATCGCCATCAAGAGCAACCTGGCCTCTGGAAACTACGAAATCAGCGTGTTCCTGGAAGAGTGGGCCGCTCGCCTGGCGCAACAGGCGCCGGTTATCACCATCACCCTGCCCGACGCGGCTCCGGAATTCAAGTTTCTGTACAATATTACATCTGGAAATTGGCTGCATTGCGCCACGATCGATATGGACACGCACGCCATTACCTGGTACGTTTAGTTTCTCCTGGACATCAGACCTCGGAGGCCGTTGCCAGACCTCCGAGGTCTTTTTTTGCCCAACACTCTGCCGTGCATTCGAGGAGGCATCCATGACCGTGCGATTTAGAACCTATCACGCAGAACCGGACTTTTTGCGCATCCGCGATTTTCTTTCGGAGACCTACCAGGCCTTCGGGAAACCGCTCAACTGGCGGATCGAGCGGTGGAACTGGGCGCGGTATCACCCATTAGTGTTCAACGGCGACGTCGACAGCAACATCCGCCTGTGGGAGGGCGCGGTGGGCGTCTGGGAGAACGACGCGAGAGAGATCGTGGGCGTTGCGAACGTCGAAGCGCCGTGGTATGGCGAGGCGTACTTCCACCGCCGCCCGGGCTACGATTTTCTGCTCGGGGACATGCTCGACTACGCGCAGGCGACGATGTTCGACCGGGAAAGCCGCGAACTGAGCGTCTTCGCGTACGACTACGACGAGCCACTCCAGAAGCTGCTGCGCGAGCGGGGGTACATTCAGGAAACGGAGCATCCCCAGTACGATTCGGAGTTCGCCATCGACGGGCTGCCGGAGGTGGTGCTGCCGGACGGCTACGTTGTGCGGTCGATGGCCGACGCGGGCAGCAGCATACCGCTGCGCTGCAAGGTGCAAGGGTTGGGGTTCAACCATCCGGACCCGGCGGATTGGACCACCGAAGCAGCGTACCGCCAGGTACAAACAGCGCCGGACTACCGGGAGGCGTTGGACCTGTACGTCGAAGGTCCCGACGGCGAGTACGTTTCCTGCTGCATCGTGTGGTACGACGCGCGCAACCGCATGGGCATCTTCGAACCGGTCTGCACGCACCCCGGGTTCAGGCGGATGGGGTTCGGGCGCGCGGTGATGATGGTGGGCATCCGGCGGGTGGCGGCCCTGGGGGCTGCAACGGCCCAGGTCGGTTCAGGGCAACCGTTCTATCAAGCGATTGGATTCGAACGGAACTACGTCAGCTACCGCTGGCGAAAGCGCCTGGAAGAGGCAGAGGCGCAAGAAGGGCTTGCGTTCTCAACCCAAAGGATGGTATAATCACAGGTACATTCACGGCCCGATGAGAGGGAGGAAACAATGTCTGGACACAGCAAATGGTCGACGATCAAACATAAGAAAGCAGCGCTGGACGCCAAGCGCGGTAAATTGTTCACTCAACTGGCTCGCGAGATCACCATCGCTGCCCGCGAAGGCGGCGGCAGCACGGAGTTCAACTTCGGCCTGCGCCTGGCCGTCGACAAGGCCAAGGGCGCGAATATGCCTAAAGACAATATCGAACGGGCGATCAAGCGCGGCACCGGCGAACTGAAAGGCGAAGATTTCGAAGAAATCACCTACGAGGCGTACGCACCCCACGGTGTGGGCATCCTCGTCAAAGTGCTCACCGACAACCGCAACCGCGCCGTCTCTGACCTGCGTCGGGTGGTGACCCGCAGCGGCGGTTCGATGGCCGAGGCGGGCGCAGTGAGCTGGCAGTTCGAACGAAAAGGGTACATCGCCATCATGCCCGACGGCCTCGACCCCGACACCGTCTTCGAGGCTGCCGTCGAGGCCGGTGCCGAGGACGTCGTCTTCTCCGACGACATGATCGAGATATTCGCACAGCCCGAGAGCTTCCAGGGCGTGCGCCAGGTGCTCGAAGACATGGGCGCCCACTTCGACACGGTCGAACTGACGATGGTTCCCAAGAACACCCTCACGCTGGAAGAAAAAGAGACCTTCAAAGTGATGGAGGTCATCACCACTCTGGAAGACCTGGACGACGTGCAGGAGGTCTATTCGAACCTGCACATTTCCGACGAAGTGATGGAGAAATTCGAGGCACTGTCCGAGTAATGCGCGTCTTGGGCATCGACCCCGGCACCGCGACGACGGGCTACGGCGTCGTCGAGGAGACCCGTGCGGGCGGCCTGCGCGCCCTGGCCTACGGGGCCGTGACGACGCCCGCTACGCAGTCGATGCCGGAACGGTTACAGGCGATCTACCGCGCGCTGGTCGGGCTGGCGCAGGAGTGGCAACCCGACCACAGCGCGGTAGAGGAGCTGTATTTCAGCGTCAACGTGCGCACGGCGATGAGCGTGGGGCAGGCGCGCGGCGTGGCGATCCTGGCTCTGGCCGACGCCGGGCTGTCCATCGCCGAGTACAGCCCGCTCTCCGTCAAGCAGGCGCTGACCGGCTACGGCGGGGCCGACAAGCGGCAGATGCAGGAGATGGTGCGTATGTTGCTGAATCTGCCGGAAATTCCCCGCCCCGACGACGCCGCCGACGCCCTGGCGGTGGCCGTGTGCCACATTCACTCGGCCGCGATGCTGGCCCTGGAGGAACGCGACACGTGATCTCCCGATTGAGCGGAACGGTGGTCAAACAGGCAAGCGACTACCTGGTCGTCCAGGTGGGCGGCGTGGGGTTCCGCGTCAACGTGCCGGTGTCTGTGACGGAGCGTATCGACGGGCCGGGGCGGCCCGTGGAACTGGTCACCCATCTGCACGTGCGCGAGAACGAGCTCGCCCTGTACGGCTTCCTCACCGAAGAGGCATTGGACCTGTTCGAGTTGCTGCTGGGAGTGTCGGGCGTCGGGCCAAGGGTGGCCCTGGCGATCCTGGGAGCGGTCACACCGGAGACGCTGCGCCAGGCTGTGGTGCGGGAGGAACCGGGCATCCTCACCCGCGTCCCCGGCGTCGGGCCAAAGACCGCCCGCGCCATCATCTTCCACCTGCGCGACAAGCTCTCTGCCGTGGGGGCCGGGGCCGATGCGCTGATCACCGACGTCGACGCTGAGGTCATCGGCGCACTGACGACGCTGGGCTTCAGCATCGTTGAGGCGCAGACGGCGCTGCAAAACCTGCCCCGCGATCCGGAGATGGAACTGGAAGAAAAAGTGCGGCGGGCGTTGGGGTACCTGGCTCCGGGATAAACGAGTTGCAAATTAGGAATTGCGAATTGAAGACCCGCAGGCTATAAAAACCCCCGAGTTCTGAACGAACCGGGGGTTCTTGCTTCCTGACTCGTAACTGCTCAGGCTGTGCGCCTGGCAGTTACCCGCCTGGCGCGTCGAAGGGAAAAGATGGGGGTTTTGCGGGCGGCTTCGCCGCCC
>JAFGOJ010000431.1 GCA_016926575.1 Anaerolineae bacterium
ACGTGCGTCTGTTCGCCTGTGGCCGGTGCGCCGCCAGTGCTGGGCGGTGTAGTGGCTTCGGCAGTGGGGGCCTCGGTCGGTGCTTCGGTCGGCGCTTCAGTCGGCGCTTCGGTGGGGACCGGGGTCTCGACGGGCGTTGGCTCCTCGGTGGGAGGGGCGGTTTCCTCTACCGTGGGGGTAGGGGTGGGAGCCTGCGCGGTTGCTGTGGCGTCCAATGCTGCTTGCGTTTCCATCTGGGCCATTCCCACGTCGATCTGCTCCTGGTCGGATGGCGTGGGGGTCACGTCTGGGGCAG
Source organism: Anaerolineae bacterium (assembly GCA_016926575.1). Classification (GTDB taxonomy): domain Bacteria; phylum Chloroflexota; class Anaerolineae; order B4-G1; family DUEL01; genus JAFGOJ01. Next base: position 296 of record JAFGOJ010000431.1, read on the forward strand.
CACTCAATGTACATCCAGCCAGGAGCACTACCAATATGGCTGAGCCGAGGACAATCAAGGGCAAGTGAGTTTTTCTCATTTGTCTAGCCTCCTTGCTAAGACAAGCCGAGGTGCGCATAGGAACATCATACCACAACGCCAAGGCAGCGTCAAGTTTAGCCTCTGTCGTGGGTGCATTTGCTACCTGGGGTAGTCAATTATTTTTAGCCGTTGCCCCCAACAACAAATGCACTCCTCTGCCGTCTGCTGTATATGGGCTACTTGTCGCTCTGGCGGGTATGGGCTACAATGGAGAATACGGAGGAACGACTTGGCAGAGAAAGAGCAACCCAAAGAACGCAAGATGGGCCGGTACGTCGTGCAGGAGTGGACGGCCCGGCGGTTGGTGATGGACATGCGCAGGCGTCCCCTGGCCACTGTGGGGATTATGTGGGCGATGTTCGTGCCCGTTGCGGTGCTCGTCGCGCCATGGATGGGAGGGGGGCGACTGTTCGTGGCTGCGACTGCGGCTGTGACCCTTCTGTTCATCAGCGCCATGACCGTGGCATTCATTCCACTGCGCCGGCGCATCGCGGTGGACTTGGAAGAGGGCGCGTTCAAGATCGCCAGCGACTATTTCCCACGCCGCACGCGCACAGTCGTCGTGCCCATCCAGGCTGTGAAGACACTGCGGCGACGCAGGCGCGTCTGGCAAACGCCCGGCGAAGTCAAAACGGTGGAGTGGGTGGTAGACCTGGTCGGCGTGGAGGGCGAGACCTGGCTGCTCTGCGCCGGGGAGGATGAAGAAGCGACGGCGGAACTGGCGCGTCTGCTGTCCGACGTCGCCAACCGCCCGCTGGAGGGGCCACAATGAGAAAACACGCTCTTTGGGATTTCGCGTGGTGGGGCATTAGGCGTGGGGGTTTGCTGTTGCTGTCGTTAATGGCCGCCTGCGCGCCGGTCGGGCCGCTTGGCGCGATCACTGTGACGCTCATTGTGGATGGGGAAACCCGCACACTGACCACGGAGGCCAAGACGGTCTACGACGTACTGGTCGAGAGTGGCGTGACGCTGGGCGAGAACGACATCGTCGTCCCACCGGAAAATACCTTCCTCTCCAGCAACGCATCCATTCGCGTCATTCGCATCGACGTCCAAACCGAAACGGAGCAGCGCATCATCCCCTACACCCGCGAGGTCGTCCGCAGCACGACGGTAGACCTCGGCGAAACCCGTCTCATCCAGGCCGGGGTCAACGGCATCGAGGAGATCATCTACGCCATCACCCTCGAAGACGGCGTCGAGGTCGAACGGCGCATGATCCAGCGCACGATCCTGCAGGAGGCGGTGAACGAGGTGATGCTCATCGGGGCGCGCGAGGAGGTGGTGGCCCTGCCGATACCCGGCACGCTCGCCTACCTCTCCGCACAGAACGCCTGGGCCATGCGCAACACCACCGGCAATCGCCGCCGGCTGACGTCGTCGGGGGACCTGGACGGGCGCGTCTTCGACCTCTCGCCCGATGGCACGTGGCTGCTCTTCACACGCCACGCCGTCACCGAAACCGACGTACTGAATACGCTGTGGATGGTCGATACGGTCACCGCCAATGCCGAGCCGGTGCGCCTGAACGTCGACAACGTGCTCTGGGCGGCATGGGACCCGTCTGGCGAGCAGATTGCCTTCTCCACGGCCGCGGTGCAAGATACGCAACCCGGCTGGGAGGCGGCCAACGACCTCTACATCGCCCGGCCGCGCGCCAGCGACGGCGTCCTGGTTGGGCGGCGGCAGGTGCTAGAACCGACCGCCGGCGGCACCTACGGTTGGTGGGGCACCACCTTTGCCTGGGCCCCGCCCGGAGCCTCGACCGAGAGCCGCATGCTGGCCTACGCCCGCGCCGACGAGGTGGGCGTCGTGCGCGTCTCCGACGGCGCGACGCTGCCGCTGCTGACGTTCCCGCCCTACCGCACCTACGCCGCCTGGGTGTGGACCCCGACGGTCGCCTGGTCGCCCGATGCGGCCTTCATCGTCACCCTCGCCCACGGTCCCGCGCCCGCCGGCGAAATGCCGGAGGACAGCCCGGTGTTCGATCTCTACGTGCTGGGCGTTGCCGAGGTGGCGCAGGGGTACCGCTCCGTGCTCACCGGCACGCTGGCGGCGGAGCTTGCGTCGGAGGTCGGCATGTGGTCTACCCCGTCGTTCTCCGTCGACGGGGGGCGCATCTTCTTTGGACGCGCGCGTATCCCGTACAACTCCAACACCAGCGACTACGACCTCTACGTCATGGACCGTGACGGGTCGAGCCGGCAGCCGTTCTTCGTCACCGAAAGCCACGAACCCGGGCTGGAGTATCCCACTGTGGCGTGGGACCCGGCGGGCGAGCAGGCCGTGGTCATCTTTCAGGGGGACATGTACCTGGTCACCGGCGACGGGCAGCGGCGACGCCTGACCGAGGACGGCTCGGTGACCCAGGTGCGGTGGACCGGCGCGGCAACTGCGGCGGAGGGCGATTGAACCGGCGACCGGAACGGCGCGTTTCGCTGGCCTTCGGTGTGTGCCTGCTGGGATTGGCGTTGAGCGTGCTGGCGGAGGTTGCCGTGGCGGCCAACTGGCGCGCGCACACGCGCGGCACGCCGCCGGGATTGCCCCAGCCCGTACCGGCAGCCGACGTATCCCCCTTCTGCATCAACGCCGCGCTGGCCCAATACGATCCGGCAGCGCTGGACTGGGCGCTCGACCTCATCGCCGGCGGCGGGTTCGACTGGGTGCGGCAAACGTTCCCCTGGTCGCGCATCGAGCCCGAGCCGGGACGCTACGACTGGGCGACCTGGGACCGCATCGTCGCAGCGGCGGACGCGCGGGGCCTGGCGATGATGGCCGTGCTCGACACCGCGCCCGCCTGGGCGGGAACGCCGCCCCCGGCGGCGGACTTCGCCCGCTTTGCCGGAGCCTTTGCCGCCCGCTACGGCGACCGCATCGACGCCTACCAGGTGTGGAACAACCCCAACCTGGCCGACGGCTGGGGCGCGCAGCCCAACCCATCCACCTACGCCCGCCTCTTGCAGGCCGCGGCGGAGGCGATTCGCGCCGCCGACGCCAACGCGACGATCCTTCTGGGCAGCCTGGCCCCCACCGTCGAGCAGGGGCCGGAGAACCTTTCGGAGGTGCGCTTCCTGCGCGGCCTCTACGCCGCCGGCGCTGCGCCCTACTTCGACGTACTCGCCGTCCAGCCCTACGGCTTCGATGGCGGGCCGGATGACCGCCAGACGCACGAAAGCGTGCTGAACGTCTCCCGCGCGGTGCTTGTGTGGGAGGAGATGGTGGCCCAGGGGGACGGCGACAAGGCGGCCTGGGCATCTCATTTCGGCTGGAACAGCCTGCCCGAGGGCGCGGCAGACGTCGCATCGATCTGGGGGGCAGTGGACGAGGCGACGCAGGCAGCCTACACCGTGGCGATGGTGGAGCGGGCGCAGCGCGAGTGGCCGTGGATGGGGGCGCTGTGTCTCGCCACCTTCCAGCCGGACGCCGGTGCACCCGCGCTGGCTTCGGGCACACCCAACGCCGAGGCGCACTGGGGATTTGCCGCCGTCGACCGCGACGGTGCGCCTCGCCCGGTCTTTACCGCGCTCTCCGGGCTTGCGCACGCCGCACGGGTCAATACGCCGGGTGCGTACACCCCTCTCTCTGGCGTGGCCGAGTGGGAGGGAGCGTGGGAATTTTCCGACCTGGGCGCAGACGTGAGCGAAACGGGCGGCGAGCACGTCACGATTCCCTTCTGGGGCACCGACTTCGGCTTGCGGGTGCGGCGCGGGGGCTATCGCGGCACGTTCTACGTCACCGTCGATGGCCGGCCGGCGAACGCCTTGCCCCAGGACGAGGAAGGGCAGGCGTACCTCGTGCTTACCTCGCCCGACTACGCGCCGCAGGTCGCCACCCTGCCGGTAGCCGAAGGGTTAGCGCCGGGGCGTCACGTGGCGGTCGTGCGCGCCGAGCGAGGGTGGGACCAGTGGGCATTGGCGGGATGGAGCGTGGGCTACCACCCCGACCCCACGGTATACCACCTGGCGCTCGCGGCAGGGGGGTTGATCGGCATGGCCTGCGTCGTGGGGTTGATCGTGACGGGGCGGCGGATGGCGTGGGGGGGCAGCGGGCGGGCAGTGAAAGCGGCCTGGGCGCGCCTGTCGGCCGGCGGGCAGCTCGCCATCGCCGGGTTGACTGCGCTCCTGCTGTGGGTATCGGCGTGGATGACGTGGGGCATGGAGGCAGGCAGCGCCTTCCGCCGCCTGGGGGATGGGGTGGGCATCGCCGCGGCCCTGGCAGCCGCCGGGCTGTTCTACTATTCGGAGTGGTTCCTGTTGACCCTGCTGGCGGGCCTGGCGCTCTTCGCCGTCATTTTGCTGCGCCTGGAGTTGGGGTTGGCTCTGATCGTCCTCTTGGTGCCTTTCTATTCGTTCCCGTGGGAATTGTTCAGCAAAGCCTTCTCTATGGCCGAGGTTGTGACGGTGATGACCGCGGTGTCTTGGGTTATGCGGCAAGTCGCGGATTACAAGTTGCAGATTCGATGTGACAATATACGATCCACACTTCGTACCCTGCGACTCTCAATTCGCAATTCGCAATTCCTATTTTTCAACGTGGATTTCGCCGTCCTTCTCCTCGTCGCTCTCGCCCTGTTCACCACGCCCTTCGCCCCGTTCCAGCGCGTGGCCTGGCGCGAGTTGCGTCTGGTGGTGCTCGAGCCGGCCGCGCTGTACCTGATGCTGCGCACGGCGCGGTTGGAGCGGAAAGACTTGTGGCGCGTGGTCGACGCTTTCGTGCTGGGCGGGGCAGCAGTGGCGCTGATCGGGCTGGTGCAGTACGCGGTGGGCGTCAACCTGATCACAGCGGAAGCGGGCCTCTCGCGGCTGCGCTCGGTGTACGGTTCGCCCAACAACGTCGGGCTGTACCTGGGGCGGGTGCTGCCGGTGCTGGTGGCCTTCGCCATCTGGGGCGGGAATCGTTCGCGGCGGCTGGTGTATGGGTTTATGGCATTGCCGGTGGCAGCGGCGCTCTTGCTCAGCTTTTCCAAGGGCGCGCTCCTGTTGGGGATTCCGGCGGCGCTGGTGGTGATGGGCGTGGTAGCGGGCGGACGTTGGTTGTGGGTCACGCTGGGGAGCATTGGCGCGGCGGGTGTGGCAGCGATTCCGTTGCTGCGTCATCCACGCTTCGCCTCGCTGCTCGACACGCAAGGCGGGACGACCTTCTTCCGGCTCAAGCTGTGGCAGGCGACGGTCGCTATGATCCGCGACCATCCCTGGTTGGGTGTGGGCATGGACAACTTCCTGTATCTGTACCGGGGGCGCTACATCCTGCCCGACGCCTGGCAGGAGCCGGACCTGTCGCACCCGCACAACATCCTGCTGGACCACTGGGTGCGATTGGGCGTTTTCGGCGTGGCGATTGGCGTATGGGTGCAGGCGCTCTTCTGGCGGATGGCCCTGCCGCTGCGGAAACTGCGCGACCGCGACGGGCGGGCGCTGGCGTTGGGGCTGATGGGTGCCATGGCCGACCTCTTGGCCCACGGCCTCGTCGACCACTCCGTCTTCCTGATCGACCTGGCCTTCGCCTTCTTCTTGATCCTGGCACTGACCCAGGCCCTGGCCTCCGGCACTCTCACCGAAGCGACATCTTGAATCTACGTAACTGCTCAGGCTGTGCGCCTGAGCAGTGCTTCCGGCCCGAAAAGAGGGATGGTTCATTTCCCGGCCAAATTAGGTTTACACTTTGTTTTCCGATCTGTCATTCTGAGCGAGCCGCCGCAGGCGGCGAAGCGA
>JAFGOJ010000068.1 GCA_016926575.1 Anaerolineae bacterium
GCAGTGTGCTTCGAGGGAGAGGGAAACCGCCTGCGCTACCACGCGCTCTTTCGAGCGTTCCTCCAGGCGCAACTGGAGCGCGAGTCGCCGGCAGCGTTCCTCGACCTGCATCGCCGGGCGGCGATGTGGTTCGAGCGCCACGGTGACGCGGTGCGGGCCGCCGAGCACTTCATGGTGTGTGGGGAACCCGAGCAAGCTGCGCACGTCGTCGACCGGGAAGCGCGGACACTCCTGCGGGTGGGCCATTTGGAGACGCTGATCGAGTGGGTGCAGCGCCTTCCCGAAGGCGTCACGCTGACGACGCCCACGTTGACCTTCTGCGCGGCGGAAGCGGCCTCCGACGCGGGCTGGGTGGAACAGGCGCTGGCGTGGCTGGCCCTGTCGGAGGCGGCGTGTCGCAGTGGCGTGGCGGGGGGCGACCTGCTGGCTTTGGTCCTTTCGGCGCGGGCGTTGATCGACTACAATCGTGGGCGCTACACCGACAGCCAACGCACGGCGCAGGAGGCGCTGGCGCTGCTGCTGGACGGTGGAGCGCCCTCCGGGGAGGCATCTGCAGAAGCGCAGCGCGTCATCGGCATGTGCGCGCTGCGGCTGGGGGATCTGGCCGGGGCCGAGCAGCACCTGCGTGCCGCGCTCGAGGGATCGGAGATCCCTCACCGGCAGGTGCTCGCCCAAGAGGGCCTGGCCCTTTGCCTGTTCGAACGCGGGCAGGTCAAAGATGCCTTGCGTATGGGCCGCGCTGCTGTGGCGACCTGCCGTCGCCTGGGAAGCCCCGGATACCTGGCCGAGGCGCTGAACGATTTGGCGTGCAGCCTTTACCCCCTCGGCAAGTATGACGAGGCGCTGGAAGCGCTCCGGGAAGGGTTGGAAGCGGCGCGCCAGGCAGGCCATCGCCGTATCGAAGCATTTGCCCTGGTCAGTCTGGGCGAAGTGTTGCTCGACGTGGGAGATGCCGAGGCTGCGGTGGATGCCTTGGCGGAGGGAGTGAAGATCGCTGCCGAGATCGATCAAGTTCTGCTCCTGGCACACGGGCAAGAGATGCTGGCATTAGCCTGCTTTCAATTGAAGGACACGTATCGGGCCACGCTGGCGGCACAGGATGCGTGTGACCTGGCCGAGCGACAGGAGAACCGGGGACCCATCGGGCGATGTAAGGCCGTGTACGGATTGGTCAGGGTGGCGGCCGGAGACGTCGAGCGGGGCCGGGGTTGCCTGGCGGAGGCGTGTGAGATGTTGGAGCGCACGGGGTCGGCGCAGGAAGTGGCGCGGGCCTACCTGTTTCTGGCGCACGCGTACCACCAAGAGGGACGGGCGCAGGAAACCGCCGGCGCGCTGTCTCGCGCGCTCGATCTCTACGCGGCCGGCGAGTTCGCCCACCGTTTGCTGGTAGATAGCCGGTTCGTCTTACCCACGTTGAAAGAAGCGGCTCAGGGCAGCAGCAGCAGCGCGCGGGTGGCGGCGGTGCTGCGGGAAGCCTCCCAGTTCAGGAGCGCGGCGCAACGCACCCTGAAGCAGTGGCGCGACGCATCCGTGGAGCCCGGGTTCTCGTTCCGAGCGTACGGTTTTGGGCGGGGGCACGTCGAACGTGAGGGCATTCCGATTGCTGCGTCGGCTTGGGACGCGGCATCGGCGCGCCATTTCTTCTTCTACTTTCTGAGCTACCCTGTCCGAGCTCGCGAGCAGGTGTTCGCCGACATCTGGCCGGACCAGGAGCCCTCGACGGGCCTGTTCCACACGACCAAGTATCGTGTGCGGCGCGCGCTGGGTGTGACGGCGGTGCTGCACGAGGACGGCGCGTATCGTTTGAATGCCGGCCTGGACGTCTGGTACGACGTGCGCGAGTTCGAGCAGCTCATCGAGCGCGCCAGGCGTGTGCCCCGCGTCCAGGCGTTGCGTTATCTGCGCCAGGCCATCGACCTGTACGGCGGGGATTTTCTGGCGGACTGTTATGCCGACTGGTGCGTGGAACTGCGCGAAGCGCTGCGCCAGCAGTACCTCGAGGCAATCGGAACGCTGGCGGGGCATCTGCTGGCCCTGCGCCGCCCGGGCGAGGCCGCCCCCATCCTCCGGCGCGGGTTGGAGGTCGACAACCTGCGCGAAGACCTGTGTCGCCAGTTGATGCGCGCTCTGGCCCTCGACGGGCGGGCGGACGAGGCGGCGGCCCACTATCGGCAGTGCGCGCGCGTCTTGGAGCGCGAGTTGGGCTTCGAGCCGGAGTCGGAGACGACCGAGCTCTACCGCGCCATTTGCGCCGGGCGGTTTCCGTGATAAGATGGGGTCGTTTATGTTCCACGAACCGCAGGCGTTAGAGGAGCGGGTCGGCGAGCTGCTGCGCGAGCGCGGGTTGACGCTGGCCGTGGCCGAGTCGTGCACGGGAGGGCTCTTGGGCCACCGCATCACGTCCGTGCCGGGCAGTTCCGCCTACTTCCTGGGCGGCGTCATCGCCTACGACGACGCGGTCAAAGAGCGGCTGTTGGGCGTGCGGGCCGCCACTCTGGCCGCACACGGTGCGGTCAGCGCAGAGACGGCCGAGGAGATGGCCCGTGGGGGCCGCGCAGCGCTCCACGCCGACCTGGCGCTCTCGGTGACCGGCATCGCCGGGCCGGGTGGCGGGTCGGCCCGCAAGCCGGTGGGCCTGGTCTACGTCGCTCTGGCCGCCTCCGACGGCGCGTGGGTCGAACGGCATCTCTGGTCGGGCGACCGACACACCAACAACTCCCTCACCGTTAGCGCCGCGCTGGACCTCCTGCGGCGTTATTTGGAAACGCAGGCCGGTTTTTCCTCCTGCCCTTACCCCTCCCCCGCCCGCCTGGGGGTGGGGTAAGGGCGAAACGCACCCGTTTTCGTTCATCGGCGGCGAGCGCCAGATCATGGCCTCTGTTCCGAAAATAGCACGCACCCGATCGTCATGCCCGCGAAAGCGGGCA
>JAFGOJ010000069.1 GCA_016926575.1 Anaerolineae bacterium
GCGTAAACGCTCAAAATCGCATTGTCTATGAACGCTCGCTGGCTCAAACCCGTCACGATACTGCTTTCCGCGTTGGCTGTGCTGGTCTTCATCGGCTACCTGGCCGTCTACGTCGTCTACGCAACCGCACTGTTCCAATGGCCCTTCGACTACGACCAGGGAGAGGGGTTCGAGTTGTACGACGCCGTCCTCTACTTGCAGGGAGAATGGCCGTACCGGGACAATGCCGCCTTTCCCTTCTACGCTTCGAACTACCCGCCTCTCTTCCACCTGCTCATCGTGCCGCTGTTGCCGATCTTCGGCCCTCGCCTGGTCGCGGGGCGGCTGGTTTCCTTCGCCGCGACGCTGGTCACTGCTGCCGTCATCGCGCTGGTGGTCCGGCGCAAAGCGCGCGGGTGGGTGCTGCCTGCCCTCGCGGGCCTGGCCTTTCTGGCGTCGAACATTGTCTACCAGATCGGCCCGTTGTGCCGCCTGCACGTGACGATGGTGATGTTCGAAACGCTGGCCGTGGCCTTCATCGCCGAGTTCGAGCACCCGCGTCACGGCACGCGCAACCTGCTGATCGGTCTGGCGCTGCTGCTCTGCGCGGGGTACACGAAACAACTGGCGATCTTTACCGTCGCCGCCGCGCTGAGTTACGTCTTCTTGCGGGACGTCAAAAAGGCGCTCGTGTCGGGCGTCGGGTTGGCTGTGGCGGTCGGCGCGCTGTTCCTGCTCATCGACCGCGCCACCGCCGGCCAGTGGATGGTCAACATCATCCAGGCCAACGTCAACGAGTTCGACTACCGGCAGACGTTGGGATTCTTGCGCCAGTGGTTCGACCTCTATCCGGTGCTAATCGTCCTGGCGACCGGGCTGTTCATCTACGAGCTGTTTTGGGAGCGGCTGTCGGTGTACAGCATCTGGTACGTCTTCGCGCTGGGGATGGGGCTGTTGAGCGGCAAGTGGGGAGCCGGCCCGGGCTATTTCGTCACCTCCATCGCCGCCGCGTGTATCCTGGCCGGGTTGGCGCTGGCACGCCTGGAATCCGCCTGCGTCGAGCGCGCCCCATGGCAGGGCCAGGCCGCCCGCCTGCTGGTGCCGCTGCTCTTCTTGATCCAGGCCACGTTCACCGTCCACCTGCCCACCTCGGGAGCGGTGTTCGGCCCCCTGGCGCAGGCGTTGGGAGTGGCCGACCGACCGGTGCAGGGCGATTGCGCCACGTTCGATTACTACGACAGCAGCGGCTACACCCAACTCGGCCACCTGCTCACCCGCGCCGATTACGCCGCCGGAGACCGGATCATGGAGTACGTCACCACCTCCGACGGCCCTGTCTTCAGCGAGGAGGCGGCTTTCAGCCTGCTGGCCGGCGAACCGGTGATCACGAACCCCACCCAGTTGCTCAACCTCTACAAGAACGACCTGCTGGACACGACGGAGATCATCGCGCGCATCGAGCGGCAGGAGTTCGGCGTCGTCATCTTCCGCGCCCAATTCTATCCCCAACCGGTGCTGGATGCGATTGGACAAAACTACCAGCCGGTGGACCATATCTGTATGAACGGTTTTTATTACCACATCCTCTGGCCGCAGCGCCGGCTTTCTGAGACAGGAGAGTAATAGCGAGTAACCGGTAGTATCGCTTGCTGTTGAGGAGGAGAGATATGTCAACCGTAGGGATTCTTACCGACACCACCGCCAGCATTCCCGAGTCGTTGGTCAAGGAACTGGGCATCGAGGTGGTGCCCTACTACGTCCATCGCGGCCTGGAGACGCTGCGCGATGCGATCGACATCAAAACAGACACCCTCGCGCGTTACCTGGAAAGTGCCACAGAGCTGCCCACCACCTCCAATCCGGCCCCTGGAGATTACCTGAACGGCTTCAACCAATTGACCAAACGCACGCGGGACATCGTGGCGCTGACGATGACCTCGAAGGGCAGCGGGGCCTTCCAATCTTGCCGGGCAGCGGTGAACATCCTGCGCGAAAAGCTGCCGCAGGTGCACATCGAGGTCGTCGACACGCTCCAGGTGGCGATGTCGCAGGGCTGGGCGGCCATCGAGGCCGCGCGCGCCGCCGTCGGCGGCCTGAGCATCGACAGCGTGGTCGAAAAAGCCTCCCTCGTGGCCCGGAAAGGGATGATGCTGCAAACCGCCGATACGCTGCGCTACCTTCAAATGGGCGGGCGAATCGGCCGGGCCCAGCACCTGGTCGGTTCGTTGCTGAACATCAAGCCGATCATTGGTATGCAAAACGGCATCATCATGGCCGTGGGCACGGCACGCAGCCGCAAAAAGGCCTACCTGCGCATCGTCGAACTGATCCACCAGCAAGTCGGTGAGGGAGCGTGCATCAAAGTGGCCTTCACCCACGTCGCGGCCGCCGAGCAACTGGATCAGTTGAGGGAGCGCGTCCTGGAAAATTTCGAGTGCATCGAGGTGTTGACCTCGCCCCTCTCCCCGGCACTAGCCGTCCACTCTGGGCCGGGGACCGTGGGGGTGAGTTTCTTCCCGGTCGACGGCGGTTAGACGCGTCGCGCCTCTACTCTCTGGCGACCAGCGGCAAGTAGGCGTGGTTCTCCCACGCTACGACCACGTCGAGCCAGGCGGCGCTGACCGCACCCCAGTTGCCGGCGGCGTCCTGCCCGCGCACGAAGACGACGTGCCGCCCGAGGGCCAGGCCACTCGTATCGATCGACGCGGCCACGGCCTCGATGGGCTCGTCGAACGCGCCGTCGGCCGCGGTCAGTGCGTGCGTCACGGGCAGCGTTGACGTGACCCAGGGCGGTGTGTCGATGGTATACTCCGCCGCAGCGATAGCCTGCGCCGGCTCC
>JAFGOJ010000432.1 GCA_016926575.1 Anaerolineae bacterium
GCGGATCTGGTCACGCCAGAGCGGGATGGCCTCACGCAGCATGCGCGGCATGGAAAGCATCATCCGGGTGAGAATCCACCACCACTCTCGCAGCGTGTACGTGCCATTGATGTACACATAGCTGTTGATGGTCAGGATGTAGTCCGGTAAAATCGGTTCGGAGCGGGTCAAGGGCCGCAGCACTTCCTTGACGCCGACGCGGGCAATCGCCGGAATGGACAGGGTCTCGAACAGCGGGCTGACCGGATTCGGCATAAAGTCGGCGACGCTGGCGCGCATGTACTGGCCCTTCGGATTGGGCAGTTTCCATTCGACGGCCCCAGTCGCCTGCACCGGTGGCAGCGCGGTGATCGGGCGGGCCTGGAGGATGGCGAACGTCGGATGGGCACCATCCGCGCCTTCGGCCAGCGCCCATTCGATGTCCATCGGCATGCCATACAGGGCCTCGATCTGCACGCCCAGCCGCACCAGCTCACCAGCCTGTTGATCGGTCAGCACAGGCGTATGGCGCAGCGTTTCAGGGACGGGCCGCTCCTGCGTGCCGCTTTCCAACAGCACCGTCATCACCTGCTTGCTGGTGATCTCGCGCGCCAACACAAGCCCACTAGCCTTGTCCACCGTGAGTGCGTCTGGCGTCACCTGCCCGCCGACGACCGCCTCACCCAGCCCCCAGGCCGCGCTGATCAGCGCCTCGCCGCGCGCACCCGTGACCGGGTTGGCGGTGAACAGGATGCCCGCTGCCTCGGCGTGCACCAGCCTCTGCACCACCACTGCCAGGCTGACCGCCTCCTGGTCAATCCCGTGCTGCATGCGGTAGCCGGTGGCGCGCGCCGTCCACAATGAGGCCCAGCAGCGCTGGACCGCGTCCAACACGGCGGGAACGCCGTGGATGTTGAGGAACGTCTCCTGCTGGCCGGCGAAGGAGAGGTTGGGCAGGTCTTCGGCGGTGGCGGAAGAGCGCACGGCAACGGCAACGGACTGCGTCCATTGCTGGAGCGAATCGCTGCGCGATTCGCCGGCCATCACCGACATTTTGTTTTCCAGGTCGACATAAGCGGCCTGGATGGCGTCGGCGATAGCCTGCGGCATGGTTGCCTGGGCAAACAAGCCAGAGATGGCGCGCGCGGCGGCCTCCAACGTGGCGGGCTTTGCCACGTCCGCTTGCTGTAACGCTGCCAGGATGCGCGGTTGCAGGTCGTTGGCGGCGACGAACGCACGGTAGGCATCCGTCGTGACGTGAAAGCCGCCCGGCACGGGCAGCCCGGCGTTCGCCAGCCGCGCCAACGAGGCGCCCTTGCCACCCACCGTGTCCAACGTGGCCCCTGGATCGGCCAGGGGCACCACATATTCGAAGGATGGCAGGCTGCTCCTGAGATCGAGGGCTTGAATCATCTCACCCATTTGATTTACCTCCTCGGCCTATTTTTTCTTCCCCACGTACATGCCGTAGCCAAAGTACTCGCTGAGGTTTTCGGGCACGATCCCGCCCTGGCGGACCCCCTTGACGAACGCGCGATAGGCTGGATTGCGGGCATACAGGGCCAGCGCCCGGAGCATCGTGCCGATGATGGAGCCGCAGCCATAGCGCCGCATCAACAACCCGGCCTCCTTCTTCACGTCGACCGGATAGGTGTGCGTCGTGATCGCCTGTAACCCGGCCTTCTCCAACAGGCCCGCCCACTCGCCGGCCGTCAGTGGCTGTACGCAAGCCCCTACGTCTTGGGAGACCCAGGCGACCAACTCGGCTGGAGGCGGCGCCTTGAGCCAGGTGGACTCGGCCAACCCCACGTATCCGCCCGGCCGGGTCACGCGTGCGTATTCGTTGGCCGCGCGCTGCTTGTCTTCCGGAAAAGCGGTCACCGACTCGGTGAGGACGGCGTCGAACAGGTCGTTTTCGAAGGGCAGCTCCTGGGCATCGGCCACCCGGAACTCAACCCGCTCCGCTATTCCCTCTCTCCTGGCCCGTTCCGCGGAGCGCTCGACCATCCGGGCGCGAATGTCTACCCCCATCACGCGGCAGCCATACCGCCGGGCGAGAAAGCAGGACGTGACGCCAGCGCCGCAGCCCACGTCCAGGATGTATGTGCCCGCGCCGATGTGACACAGGCCGGCGAGCTCCTCCGTGCCTTCGAGGCCGCCAAAGTGCTTGGTGAGTCCCACCTCGGCCGCAAAATCGAAAAAGGTCTGCTGATTCTCCATTTGAGCATCTCCTATGCATGTGATTTAGGTTTCCGTCCGACGATCAGGGCATAGCCCATGTACTGTTTTCCACCTTTCGTGATTTGATCGTCGATGCGGGCCGCCTCTCGGAAACGCGCGTCGCGCAGCAGAGTGAGGATAATTTTGGGATAGGTGCGGATCATGAACGACAGAAAGCCGCATAGCCCCATCATTTTGAGTGGATTCGGGGCCTCCACATTCATGGCCTCCACCATCTGGATCTCTTGCAGTCCTGCTCTTGCGAACGATTCACGCAGCGTTGATGCGGTAAAGTGTCCATAGGTGGCCGGGTGCCGGGCAAAGGCTGCGAGTATCTCCGGCGGCACCTCGGGGGCGACGATAGATTCATTGGCCCCGATCAACCCGCCAGGTCGAAGGACGCGCATCATCTCTCGAAGCGCCTGCACCTTGTCGCCGGGCAGCGGGGTCAAGACGGACTCGATGAGTACCACGTCAAAGCACCCATCCTCAAAGGGCAGTTGGTAGGCATCGGCGGTGCGAAACTTGACCCTGTCTGTCAATCCCATCCGGTTTGCCCGCTCTTGTGCTTTGGAGATCATCACTTCCGAGATGTCGATGCCGTGAACCTGGGCACCGAACTTCTGGGCAATCAGGCAGGCTGTATGGCCCGCCCCACAGCCGACGTCGAGGATGGGCCTGGTTTCATCGATCTGGCACATCTCCAGCAGTGTGTGCGTGGCGTCCTGCCCGCCTATGTGGATTCCCGGTATCGTGTCGGCGAGCTGGCCGACAAAGTCGTACCATTCGCGCGTGCCAACAGGTTTTGATGCCGCTTCGGCCATTTCTCTTCCTCCTTACTCCCCTTCACCGTCCGTTTCGACGCGGCGGGCCGAGATCAGGGTCAGGTTCAGGTCCCACAGCTTGCACAGGATCCCCCGCAGGGCGGCCTGGTCGGCCACCGGGCCGGTGAGCGTGGTGACGGGCAAGCCATCATCCGCGCCCTCCGCCGTAATCGTCATCCCGTTGAACCACTCGGCCCACTGCGGGTCGAGCGCGCCTTGCACTTTGATTTCCCAGACCTGGCCGGTCTGTGTGCCCATTTGTACCTCCATGCCCAGTATACTGCGCGGGTGGGTGAGTTGTCATCACCAAAACGGGTGAGCCGGTGGGTGATTTTGCCTGCAAAGCAAACTTCCGAAGTCTCGAGCGAGCCGCAGCTTCGCACGACTTCGGAAGTCTGTTGGCCCCGTATTACAGGAGCCCCAGTTCCTCTGCCCGGCGCGCCACCTCCAGCCGCCGATGGACGCCCAATTTGGCATAGATGCTCTTGACGTGGGTGCGCACAGTGTTGACCGAGACGACGAGGTGCTCGGCGATCTCTGTGCTCGACATCCCGGCCGCGAGCAGGCGCAGCACTTCACGCTCCCGTTCGCTCAACGGCTCCGGGATGGCGGATTGCCGGTCGTGGATGGGGGGGGCCGCAGCAGCTTCGACCGTGGGAAAAGCCGCCCACAGTTTGTCGGCATATTTCAACAGGTCCGGTTGCCGCCCTGCCTGCTGCGCCCGTTTCGCAATCCAAAATCGAAAATCTCCGATCAACGAGCGCATCGGCGCTCCTTCGTCCAGGAACAGTCGCATGTAGCCCTCAGGTTCGGCCAGCGCCAGCGCCCGCTCCAGGCAGACCAGCGCCTGCGCAGCGTCGCCCAGCGCCCGGAAGGCCAGCGCCTTGAGCGCCAGCGCCTCGGCCACGCGCCCCGGACGACCGCGCTGCTCCATCTTGGTCTGCACGCGATCCAATAGCGCCAGCGCCTCGGTGAACCGGCTCTCGGAAAGCAGCAGCCGCGCCAGGACCAGTTGTTCGTACTTGTGCAGACGGTAGTCAATTGCAACTTCGCCCTGCAGCGGCCCAACCGGCTCGATGTCCTGTTCGACCTGCCGCTCCTCGACCCAGCGCCAGACC
Organism: Anaerolineae bacterium; assembly: GCA_016926575.1. Taxonomy (GTDB): domain Bacteria; phylum Chloroflexota; class Anaerolineae; order B4-G1; family DUEL01; genus JAFGOJ01. The sequence continues at coordinate 4,142 of JAFGOJ010000432.1, forward strand.
GCTTCCCGCTCGCCCTGGGCCACCCACAGTTGCGCCTGGACGAGGGCCACGCTGAGGTCGTCGAACTCGGTCACGTCGAAGCGAGCGGCCAGGTCCGTCGCTCTCTCGATCTCACGGCGCGCGCCGTCGGCGTCCCCCTGCGCCTGCCTGAGCCGCGCCAGGGAAAGATGCGCATCCATCGTGCCCGCCAGGCTCCAGCGTCCGGCCAGCGCGATGCCTGCGTTTAGACAGCGCAGAGCGGCGTCAAAGTCGTTCCACTCGCGCGCCAACTCACCCAGTCCGATCAGGGCCATTTGGGCGATGGGCAGTGGCTGCCCCTGCGCGTCGGTCGCCAGCGCCAGCGCCTGTTCGTAGAGCGCCTGCGCCTTGTGCAGTTCCCCCTGCGCGATGGACAGTTCGGCCAAGTGGCACAGCGCAAATACCACGAGCATCACATTGCCGGTTCCCTGCCCCACGCGGATGACCTCGTCAAGCATCTGCCGCCCGGCGACAGCGTTTCCTTCGGCAAATTGGGAAAGCGCCATACTCCAGGCCGCGATGCCGCGTGAAAAGCGGTCTTCAGCGGGTAATTGCTCCAGTGCCCGGCGTGACAGTTCGGCCGCGCGCGCGATCTGGCCGCGGAAGATCGAGATAAAAGCGTGCAACGCGGTCGCCTCACCGGGAGCGCCGTCTGCCTCACCCACGTCCTGCAAACGGCTTGCGATGGTTGCCCACGGGTGGCCGCTCACCAAGAGCGCCCAGGCGTGGTAGACGCACAGCGAAGGGCGCGCGCACACCAGGTCATCGGGCAGTAAATCCACCCAGCGCAGGAACGTGGCGACTTCGCTGCGCATCAGAGTTGCTTCAGCCGCTTGCTCGACCAAGTCCGCCGCACGTTCGAAATCCTCCGCTGCCAGCACGTGCTCAATCGCCTCGGCCAGCAGCCCGTTCTGCTCATACCACGCGCTGGCGCGACGGTGCAAGGCGGCCTCCCCCCCGCTCGCGGAAGGGGCAAAGGGGGGAAATTGGCGCAGCCGGGCTTGCAGCAGGTCGGCAAAGAGGCGGTGGTAGCGGTACCACTCGCGACGGTCGTCCAGCGGCACGATGAAGAGGTTGGCTCGCTCCAGGTA
>JAFGOJ010000009.1 GCA_016926575.1 Anaerolineae bacterium
AATTCCTAATTCCTAATTCCTAATTCCTAAACGTCGTATGGAGGCAAAACGTTCCATCACCTACCCCAGCGCACCGCTGGCGACGAGGGTAGTGAAGACCGCCATGAACCAATGGATGAGGAAGGGATAGAGGAACGAGCGGGTGCGCCAGGCCACGTAGCCGAAGGCGGTGCCGCCGAAGATGCAACTGAGGGTCTCGAACTCCGGCTTGCCGATGTGGGCCATGGCGAAGGGCACTGCCTGGAGCACCAGCGCGAGCGGACCGCAGGTGCGGTAGAGCGCGAAAAGCAAAAAGCCACGGAAGAAGAATTCCCAGCCGAGCAGCTCGATGCCGTCGGCCAGCCAGAAAGGCAGCCCCCACAGGGTCAGGCGCTGGTAGTAGTTGGAGAAGGCGTCGGTGCGGGCAATGACGGTCATCACCAGGGCCATGGCCACGCAGGCCGCGCCGGTCAGCGCCAACCCGGCGCGCCAGTCGCCCAACCGGAAGCCGTAGTCGGCGGGGGACTGGCGGAAGACGAGCAGGATGGTGAGCAGCGGGATGACCAGATAGAAGAGCGTGCGCGTCAGCAGCTCGTTGTTGAAGAGCGTGCGGTAGGCGTCGAGGCACAGGAGCAACGTTGTCACGACGACGGCCACCACAGCGCGCCAGTCCATACGCAGGTCCTTCAATTTGAAGTCCATCTCAGTATCCCCGGTGTAACACGTGCCCTTCCGGGCCGAAGAGCGCCATCAGCAGCTCCCAATCCCGCGCGATTTCCCAACCCCAGTTCAACAGCAGCACGAGCACCAACAACAACGCCAGGCCTTTCTGCCGTGGGCTGGCCGTTTTCCACGGGCGCTCGGCGAGGGTGTACGCGGCCAGCAGGGACAGGATCGGCACCAGCGGCTCGTGGAAGCGCGGCTCGGCCAAAATGAGCATGTGGATGCCCACGTAGTAGGCGAGAAGCAAGGCGGCCAGTCCCTTTTCCTTGCGCTCGGGCATCAGCGCCAGCCCGGCCAGCCCGAGCGGCGCGACGAGGACGAACGGCCCGCACAGGATGGAAAGCACTGCTGCGAGTTGCCCCGCCGGCCAGTGGCCGAAGAAGTCATTGCCGTAGAAATAAACGAACGCGCGTTTGTCCAGCCCCCAGAAGTAGCTGAACTTGTTGAGCATCAGCGTGGGGATGCGGCCGGGGTCGGCGCGCACGAAGGACCAGAACCCCGCCATGCCCTGCGCGTGACGCGCGCCGTCGTCGAGCATATACAGCAGGTCGTCGATGCGCCAGTCGAAGGTGCCACTGCTCTGCGGGTGGTAGCCCATGAACAGGTCGTAGCCCAACGCGGACTCGATGAAGTGGAACTCGCCATGGAGCAGGGTGTTGCGCGCCGACCACGGCAAGGTCAGCGCGAGGAAACAGAGCACCAGCACGACGGCGCGCTTGAACCCCTCGCGGCGGGAAAGCGCCGTGCGCCACATCCACAGCGCGGCCAGGGGGACGAAGAACGTGACCACTGAGCGGGTCAGGGCGGTGAGGCCGAAGAGCAGGCCAGCCAGAGCCACGTCGCGCGCCTGTCCGCGCTCCTGCGCACGCAACACGGCCCACAGGGAGAGCGCCAGCAAGGGCAGGAAGAGGTTCTCCGTCGCCAGGGCCAGCGGGTAGACGATCAGGAGCGGGTAGAGAGCAACGAAGAGCGCGCCGAGACGGGCCGCGCGCCCGGTGAGCCCCAGCCGCCGCCCCAGGGCCGCCGTCAGCGCGACCAGGCCCGCCCCCAACACCGCTTGCGCCACCCGCGCGGCGAAGAAACGGTGCGGACCGACCCCCACGACGAAGTAAATGATCGCCAGGAACGCCGGGTAGAGCGGCGGGCGGAAGCTGGTGCGGATGCCGAGCGGGTCGTACTCCGGCGGAACCTCCATATCGACGTAGGGGGTGATCAGCTCCAGATCGTCCTCCGCGTACCAGCGATAGCCGTTCCCGGCCACGATCGAACGGGCCAGCATGTCGTACTGGAACATATCGTCCAACCCAATGGGCAAGTCGACGGTGACGCATACAACCCCCAGTCGCAGGACGAGGGCCACGACAACGATCCAGAATGTCTCTTTTTGTAAGCGCATGGGGGGAATTATATCTGCTCCAACGGGAAGGGCAAGCACAACCTCGCCTACCGCCTTTGCCCAATCCATGGTAAAAATACAGGTATGACGAACTCCCACTTGGTCAAATTGAGCAAGTTCATGGCCCTGGTCCTGCGCCACCAGCCGGAACGATTCGGGCTGCCGGTGGATGACGAAGGATGGGCGCCGTTAGCCGAGGTGATGTCCATCTTGCACGAGCTGCCCAACTTCCGCTGGGCCACGCGCGCCGACGTGATGCGCGTGGTCGAAGAGGGCAGCGGCGACGACCGCCGGCGGTTCGAAGTGGACGCGCAGGGCCAACGCATTCGCGCTCGCTACGGCCATACCCTGGCACAGCCGATCCACTACGCGCCGTGCAACCCGCCGGCGCGCCTCTACCATGCCACCTCGCCGCAGGCCGTCGACGCGATCCGGCGCGAGGGGCTCAAGCCGATGAGTCGCCAATACGTCCACCTGTTCGCCGACCCCGCCCCGGCCAGCGCAGCGGGCACGCACCACGCCGACCCGCCCGTCGTTCTGTCCGTGCGAGCCGCCGACGCGCACGCCGCGGGCGTCATTTTCTATCGCGCCGATGACGTGGTATACTTAGCTGGGTACGTTCCGCCGGAGTTCCTGGATTGGCCGACGACGAAGCGCGATGACTCCCGCGGGTGACTTTTCGTGCAAGGAGCATTTCGCATGGAATCCATCAATCCAACGGTCCTTTTCATCGGGGTAGAGGGGCTGGCGTATCTGGTGATCCTCAGCCTGACCCTCAAACGGCGCGGTTTCGCGGAATGGCCGGTGCGCCTGCTGGTGATCTACCTGGCAACCGCATCTCTCTGGTGCGTAGGGCAGGCAATTGCGCGCCTCGATGGGGTGGACGCTGCTCCCCCCCACCTGTCTTGGACCATCTTGACCCTGGGCCTGCCGGTTCTGGCCTTCCTCTTCCTCCTCCTGACCCGTTTCGTGCTCCGCCTGGAAGGTGAAGGATGGGGCTGGTGGATCGCGGGAGCGCTGTGGTTGGGTGCGATGGCCGTGCTGGGGTTCAACCTGCTCCATCTGCCAGATACGATCGAATGGGGCAACGGGTGGGCCGTCCAATACGACGTGCTCGCCTTCACGTTCGTGCCGGTGCTGGGATGGGGCAGCTTTATGGGCGGCGCAACGACGCTGACGTTGCTGGCGTACCGCCGCATCCGGCAGCCCCTGCACCGCAACCGCATCAAATACTGGGCCCTGGCCCTCGGTGCGACGATCGCCGGAGCGGCCACCGCACTCCTCGGGCAGCCGGCGTTGGGCGGCAGCTTCTACCTCCTGGGAACGTTCGCCGCCGCTTACGTCTTGTTCACCTACCACCTGCCCGACGTGCGCCAGATGGCGCGCGGGCTGGGCAGCACGCTGACCTCTGCGCTGCTGGCAGCGGTGGTATACACCACCGGCTTCTTGCTGACACTGTACGCCTTCCAGAACGTCCCGGGCTATACCCCCCTGCTGGCCGGCTTGACGCTGGCGCTGGTGCTGGTGCTCTTGTTCGACCCCATCCTGCGCCGGGTGCGACAGGTGGTGGACCGGCTTTTCTTCGCCCGGCGATACGACTCCGGACAGACGCTGCGCGAGTACAGCGCCAGCATCAGCAACATCCTCGACCTGGAGCGCCTGGGGACGGTGGCGGTGGGCCTGCTGAGCGAGGCGCTGGACATCCGCAACGGGTCCCTGTTCGTGGTACATTACGCGCAGGACGATGAGGACAGCATCGTGTTTCACCTGCGCAGCGTCGGCGGTATGGGTCCCGAAGTGCCCTCGGGCCGCCTCTCGGCCGCCAGCCCGGTGGCCGACTATCTGCTGCGACGCCACAGACCGCTGACGCAGTACGACGTCGACCTCACACCCGCGTTTCAAGACGTGCCCAAAGCCGAGCGCAAGTGGCTGCAAGACATGGACATGGACGTCTACGTGCCGATCTACGCCCAAGGGGAATGGATCGGCCTGCTGGCGTTGGGACCCAAAGCGTCTGGCGACCGGTATTTCGAGTCCGACCTGGAGTTATTGAGCACTCTGGCCGACCAAACGGCCGTCGCGCTGGAGAACGCGCGCCTCTTCGACGACGTCAAAGCACGCAGCGTGGAGATCGAACTGCTCAACGATGAGCTGACCACCGCCAATCGCGAGCTGGCCCGCCTCGACCAGGCCAAGACCGACTTCATCGGCGTGGCCTCGCACGAGCTGCGCACGCCGCTCACCAACATCCGGGGGTACAACGACATCCTGCACGGGATGATCGAGAGCGATTCGCTCCAAAAAGAGACCGCTTTGGAATTGACGCAGGGAGTGGGCAAAGGCGTGCAGCGCCTGCACGAGATCGTCAACACGATGTTCGACGTCTCCCGCATCGACACCGCGACGCTGGACATCAACCCCCTGCCGACGCCCGTGGCTCCGATGATCAAGGCCGCCATCAATGGCCTGACAGAGGCCCTGGCGGAGCGCAAGCAGCGCCTAACGACGGAGGGTCTGGAAGAGCTGCCCACGATGATCGTGGACAACAAGCGCATCGAGCAGGTGTTCAACGAACTGATTCAAAACGCGATCAAGTTCACGCCAGACGGCGGGCACATCTGGATCGGCGGGCGCTTGTTGAACGCCGAGCTGCCCCCGCCGGAACAGGAGATCGAGTTCATCGTCGCCGACGAGGGCATCGGCATCGCCGTGGAAGACAAGGAACGCATCTTCCAAAAGTTCTACCGCGTGGGCGAATTGATGCTTCACAGCACGAGCAAGACCAAGTTCAAAGGGGCCGGGCCCGGATTGGGGCTGACGGTCGTCAAGGGCATCGTCGAGACCCACGGCGGGCGCATCTGGGTCGAAAGCCCCGGCCACGACGAGGAAAACTGCCCCGGCAGCGCGTTCCACATCCTTCTCCCGGTCCTGGCACGAGTCTCGAAGACGTGCTCGAGCGAGGGCGTTGCCGCGGCGCGCGCCGGAATGGAGCATTAGGCCGCACGAAGAGGTATGTACAGCGACAGCCTGATCGTCCGCACCAAACTGGCACCCCCGCGCCTGCCCAAGCGCACGCTCTGCCGCCCACGGGTGACCCAGCGGTTGCTGGAGGCGCGCGACTACCGGCTGACCATCGTCCAGGCGGGCGCCGGCTATGGCAAGAGCACGGCCCTCTCCGCCCTGGCCGGGGAAGACTGCCCCCTGGCTTGGTACCACCTCGCCTCCGAAGATGTAGACCCGCTGGTCTTCTTCCTCCACCTCTTCTACAGCTTCCGCGCCGCTCTGCCGAACCTCTCCGAAGCGCCGCTGGCAATTCTGGAAGGGCTGCGAGGCAGCAGCGACGTCCCCTGGCCGACGGTGGTCGATCTGCTGGTCAACGAACTGGCGCAACGGTCCGACGCTTCGATCTGCCTGGTCGTGGACGACGTACACCTCCTCTCCGAGGCCCCCGGGCCGCTCACGATCCTCGACCGGCTCATCGGGCGCGCCCCCCAAAACCTGCACATCGTCCTCTCCACCCGCTATCCACTGGACCTGCCCACGCTGGTCAACTGGCGGGTGCGCGGGGAGGTGTTGGAGATCGATCAGGGCGAGCTGGCCTTCACCCCACCGGAGATCGCCGCCCTCTTCCGCGACCAGTACCGCATCTTCCTCACCGAGGACGAGGTAGAACAACTGGCAGTGGAGACGGAGGGCTGGGCCATCGCGCTCCAATTGGTCTGGCAGGGACTGCGCGGCGGCGCAGTGTCGATTCTGCCGCAGACGGATGGGCGGCCGTCTGGACCGGCACACGACTTCTTCACCTACCTGGCGCAGGAAGTGTTCGAACAGCAGCCCCCAGACGTACAAGAGTTCCTCCTCGTTACCGCGGTTTTGAGAGACATGACCGCCTCGATCTGCGACTGTCTGCGCGGGGCCGGCGATAGCGTCCAGATTCTGCGCTACTTGCTCGAAAGTGGACTGTTCGTCGTCGACCTCGGCGACGACCACCTGCGTTACCACCACCTCTTCCGCGATGTCTTGCGCCACCGCCTCGCGCCGCCCGCGCTGCGGGCAGCGCACCACCGGGCAGCGATCTGCTGCCGCCAGCACGACCAACAGGAGGAGGCGATCTACCACTTCCTGGCCGCAGAGGCGTTCGCCGAGGCCGCGACGGTGTTGGACGACCTGGGGTACGAGATCGTACGCGCGGGGCGGCTGGATACGCTGGCGCGTTGGATCGGCGCGTTCCCCCCCGAGGTGCTGGAAGCACACCCCGCCCTGCTGGTCTACCTGGGCGACATCGCGCGGCTGCACAGCCGCTTCGACGAAGCGCTGGGCTGGTACCGTCAGGCCGAGGAGCGCTGCCGTACCCGCGGTGATGCTCCCGGCGTGGGCCAGGCGCTGCGCGGCCAGGCGCGGGTCTATCTGGACACGGTCAATCCCAGCCAGGCCGAGAGCCTGCTGCAAGAGGCGCTGCGCCTCTCTGACGGGCAGGACGACCGCGAGACGCGCGCCCGGCTGCTGGAACTGCTGGCAGAGAATCAACTCAACCGCGGCCAACCGGAAGAGGCGGAGCGCTTTCGCGCCCAGGCCCGCGAATTGCGTGAGGAAGGCCCCGGCGAGGCCGAATTGGCGGTGCGGGTGCTCCTGCGCACCGGGCAGTTGGAGCAGGCGCGCCGGTTGCTGGAGGAACAAAGCGAGATCGAACGCCGCGAGCCGGTGATGCGCCCCCGCGCTCACCGCGAGACGCGACTGCTGCTCTCGTTGATTCTGGCGCTGCAGGGTGAAGGAGAGGCCGCCTACCGCTGCGCCGTCGAAGGGAGCACGCGCGGGCAGGCGCTCAACTCCCCCTTCGTCATCGCTGTGGGGTACATGCGCCAGGGACACGCGTGGCTGCTGCGGCAGGAACCCCACGGTTACGAGCAGGCGTGTCGCTGCTTCCAGGAAGCCATCGCCCTGAGCGACAGCCTGGCCGTGCCGCGCTTGAAGGTGGAGGCGTGTTGGGGATTGTGCCGGGCGCACGGCTTCCAGGGGGCCGTCGACGCGGCGGAGCAGGCCGCCGCGCAGGGCCTCGACATCGCTCTGCGTGCCGGAGACGAGTGGATCGCAGCGCTCATCCGCGTCTCTATGGGCGCGGGATACATCCTCGCCCACCGTTACAACGCGGCCGTGGAGTGGCTCACCCAGGCGGCAACGGCGTTCGAGGAGTGCAGCGACACGTTCGGCCAGGCCATAGTCCGCCTGTGGCAGTGCTTGCTGTGGCACAAGACGGGCGACGCTGCACGCTTCGCGCGGGGCGTGGAGGACCTGCTGGACCTGGTGCGCGAGCACAACCACGACTACCTCTTCCAGCGCCAGACGCTCCTAGGGCCACCCGATCCGCGCCTCACGCTGCCCTTGCTGCTCTCGGCCCGCGATTTGGGCATACACCCCCTCTACGCCGAGGGACTGCTGGCTCAGATGGGTCTGAAGGGGCTGGAGTTCCACCCTGGCTACCAGTTGCGCGTGCAAGCTCTAGGGCCATTCCGCGTCTGGCGCGGCGCGACAGACATCCCCCCTCAGGGTTGGCAGCGCGAGAAAGCGCGCCAGTTGTTCCAACTGTTCCTGACCTATCGAGACGGTATGTTGGACCGGGAGCAGATCATCGAGATGCTGTGGCCGGGCATCGACCCCGAGGCCGGACGGCGCAATTTCAAGGCCGCTTTCAGCGCACTGTGCGGGGTGCTGGAACCAGACCGCAAACGCGGGGCCGTGTCGTCCTACGTGCGGCGGGACGGCAGCCTGTACGGCCTCCGCCCGGGAGCAGACGTGTACCTGGACGCCGAGCAGTTCGAGCAAGCAGTGGCGGAGGGCGACCGCCTCTTCGACCGCACACCGCAAGCAGCGTTGGCCCACTACCGGCAAGCGCTGGCGCAGTACCAGGGCGAATATCTGCAAGAGTGCCCGTACGAAGACTGGTGCAGCGAAGAGCGCGAACGGTTGCTCACGCTCTACCTGCGCACCGCCGACCGCGTGGCCCGCACGCTGATCGAAGGCGGGGAGTGGGAGGCCGGCATCGAGGTATGTCGCTCCCTTTTAGCGCGGGACGATTGTTGGGAGCGGGCTTACCGGCTGATGATGGTGGCCTACGCCCGGATGGGCAATCGTGCGCAGGCACTGCGAACGTACCAGCGTTGCGTCAGTCGCCTGCGCGAGGAGTTAGAGGTCGAGCCTTCTGCCGTGACCGTCCAGCTCCACGCGGCGATTGTGCACTCGAACACGACCGATTTGCGGACGGAATAGAGGCCATGATCGCGGCGTTCACTACCGATGGGCGAAAATGGGTGTACCGCCCAGTTAAGAACGTCATTCCCGCTGTCATTCCCGCGAAAGCGGGAAAAGCGGGAATCCAGTTTGCGTACAATGGATGCCCGCTCCCCGCTTTCGCGGGGACATGCTTCGCGGGCATGACGACCGGGTACGTGCTATTTTCGAATTAGCCGGCCTGGGCGTTAGCGCAACTCCAATGCCCGCAACGCCCGCAACGTGACCCACTTGCTGGGTTTCCCCTTCTGCTCGACGTCGGCCCACATCTTCCCGTTGTACGTATAGTCCAGCTTCCAACGTCCCTGCGCATCCTGCCCAGAGCGGACGACGGCCCGCGCCGCGTCCAGGCGCGGATCGCTGCCGTAGCCCGCCTCGACCAGCACCTCCACGTTGAGCAGCAGGTCGGTGATGTAGGCCAGCGGATAGCCAAACTTGAACCAGTTGAGGCTGATGCGCGTGGCGGTGGGGTAGTTGGCGCGGGCGACGTCGTAGCCGAGCAGGAACTCGGCGCAGGTCGCTGCGGCAGCGTCGACGGCGGGAGTGCGTAGGGCGGCAGGGATGCGGTTGAAGGCCCACAGGGTGCGGATCGCGCCCCAGGCACAGGGCAGGCCCTCGTTGTAGGCGCAGCCAAACCCCGCGCCGGTGACCGCGCCGGCCAGCACGTCGATCGAGCGTGCCAGGCGCGGATCACCCGCCCAACCCAGATCGAGCAGCGCTTTGACCACGTTGCCCCACAGGCAAAAAACGCCGCCTTTGGGACGGCCGTTGAAGGAGAAGGCCTCATCACTGGCCTGAGCGTGGTCGAAGACGTACTCGACCGCACGGCGAACGCGCTCGTCCCGGCCATCGGCACCCAGTTGGGGCAAGAAGATGACCTGCCACAGCGTGGCGCGGTACTTGGGCGAGTAGCCCGGGCCGGGCTTGACCCAGTACCCCGCGGGGTATTGGGCATCCAGTATAGCGGCCACGGGGCCGGTACGCATCACGGCGGCCTGTGCAGCTATCACATCGGGGTCGCCGGCAGGACGGTGGAGCAAGTCGCGCAAGGCGAAGAGCCGCACGCCAGGATTGACGGGGTCGGCTTCCAGCAGCCAGGGCCGCGGGTCGGCCGCCGGGTGGTTCACGACGATTCTTCGATCTGGGCCGAAGCGGCGTAGTCGAGGGCCGAAGCGGAGAGCGTGGCCAGAATAGATAGGAGGGAGGCGTCTTTGTCGTCGAAGGGTTCACCGGAGCGCTTGTTGACCACCTCGATCACGCCCAGCGGCTTGCCGCGAGCCGCCAGCGGCACGGCCAGCAGCGAGTGGGTGGCGAATCCGAAGCGCTCGTCTACTGCGGGGAGGAAGCGGCTGTCGGTGTAGACACTGTTGACGATGGCCGGTTCGATGTGGTCGGCAACCCATCCGGCGATACCCAGGTGGCGGTCGAAGCGGTGGCCGGGCAGCGTCTCACGCACTCCGCCGTGGACCAGCACGAAGACCAGCTCGTCGGTTTCCTCGTCGATCAGCAGCAACGACCCATCGACGACATCCAGGAGCTGCATCGCGCAGTCCAGCGTCTCGTCCAGCAGCGCCAGGATGTCTTGCTCGGGGGTGAAATACTGGACCGTGCGTTGCAGCCGTTGGAGCTCTGCAACGTACCGCCTCAACGCGCGCACCTCGTCGGTCAGCAGGCGGTTTTCGTCCATGAGGCGGGCATTTTCTTGCCGCATAAAGCGCAAATGTTGGGGATCGCCGGGCATCTTGTCCTCCTCCAATCGGATTGCCTTCCCGGAAGCTGCTCCGAAAATAGAGCTCGTTCCTGTGGTGGTAGGCGCGCGATTGAATCGCGCGCCTACCACCAGACAATGTGCTCCCGCCGGGTCACGGGTCCGCGGGGAGTGGGGGTTTTGTGGGCGGTTTCGCCGCCCGCAAAACCCCTTGTTCTCCCTTTACAGCCGTTCGGCGACCGCCCGGGCCACGTCCAATGTGCCGGAGTCGCCGCCCATGTCGTAGGTGCGCGCCTTGCCCTCGGCGATGACGTCGGCAATCGCCTGCTGGAGCACCTGAGCGGTTTCGGTCTCACCCAGCCAGTCGAGCATCAGCTTCGTCGCCAGCAACATAGCGGCGGGGTTGACCTTGTAGAGGCCGGCGTACTTGGGGGCCGAGCCGTGGGTGGGTTCGAAGATGGCGAGTCGGTCGCCGATGTTGCCACTGGCGGCAAAGCCCAGCCCGCCGACCAACTGAGCCGCCAGGTCGGAGATGATGTCGCCGAACATATTACTGGAGACCAACACACCATAATCCTGCGGGTTCTTGACCATCCACATGACCATGGCATCCACGTTCGTTTCCCACAATTCGATGCCGGGGTACTCGGCGGCGATCTTGCGCGCCTCGCGCACCATCAGGCCGGAGGTCTCGCGGATCACATTCGCCTTCTCGACCAGGGTCACGGTGGGGTAACCGAACTTCTTGGCGTACTCGAAGGCGACGCGCACGATGCGTTGGCAGCCCTCGCGGGTGAAGATGCGCGTGGAGACGGCGATGTCGTCGGAGGAAACACCGGAGAAGGCAGCCATGTTGGGGCTGTGCGCCTCCAGGGCCGCGCGCACTTCGGCGGGCAGCGGATGGAACTCGACACCGGCGTAGAGGCCCTGGGTGTTTTCACGGAAGACGACCATGTCGATGTCGTCGCGGTAGTTGAGCGGGTTGCCCTTGAACGCCTTGCACGGACGCAAGTTGGTGTAGAGGTCGAAGCGCTGGCGCAGGCGCACGATGGGGCTGCGGTAGACCAGTCCCGTCCCCTTGAGTTCGGGGATCAGCTCCGCTTCCGCTTCTTCCTTGGGCTTCGAGGTGATCGCGGCGAAGAGGGCGCAGTCACAGCTTTCGAGGGTGGCGAGGGTGCGCTCGGGCAGCGCCTCGCCTTCCGTGCGCCAAAACTCCCAGCCGATGTCGGCGGGGATGTACTCGGCGTCGAGGGCGATCTTGTCGAGTACAATCTTTGCAGCGTCCATCACGTCGTTGCCGATGCCGTCTCCGGGCATCAATGCAATCCTGTACTTGGCCATAGTCTATTTTCTCCTTAAAACATAGAAATGTGATGGGTGAAACAGGTCAGCAGCTTCGATTATACCACAAAGGATACAAAGAACACAAAGCGAGCATCCGCGTTAGCGCCGGAGAACGATTACCAGCGGGTGGTCGTAGACGGTGAAGCTCTCGTCCAGCCGGGGCAGCCAGAGGGACGGTAGGGAGGGGCAGGCCGGGCGGGACAGCCCAACCGCTGTGAACGGATCGTCGGCGAAGGCCAGCGGCCCCAGCGCGGGCCAGCGCCCGAAGCAGGCCACCACGCGGAAGCCGCGTTCTCCCGCCAGCAGCGCGCGATAGAACGCGCCCGCGTGCGGGAACTGTTCCGGCCAATCCGCCAGCGCGCCGTAGCCACGCCGGCTGGCGAGGACCAGGACGTCGGCTTCATCGAGCGCGGCATCGATCACCACCCACTTCGCCTCCGTGTCCGGCTCGAAGATGGGCAGGGTAAGCACGTCATACCCCGTCGCGTCGAGCGGCAGGGGGTGGTCCCAGGCCTCCACGGCGATGACCGCACCTGAGGGGATGGTCTCCCGCAACCACTCCGACGCTGCCACCCAGGGATGCGGCACACGATACGAGAGGACCAACGCCAGTGACAGCGCAGCAGCGGGAAGAGCAGCCAACACAACAGCGAATCGCCCCAGCCACGCGCTGCGCTGCGCCAGGCCGCGCACCGCCCACGCGCCGTAGACGGCCAAGAGCGGCGTGAGGGGTAAGAGGTAACGTGGGAACTTGACCGCCAGCGCCGCGGTGAAGGCGAAGCAGGGCACCACCCACGCCAGCACCACCCATCCCGCCGGCGTCGGCGGCTGACACGCGGCGCGCCAGACCACCCACCCCGCGCCGCCAAAACAGACCAAGCCCAACACCGGCCCCATGCCCCACAGAAGTTGCTGGGCAATTGGGTAAAGGTAGGGCCACGTCCCGTGGTACTGGAATGTATACGGTACCCAGCCCGCTCCGCGCAGCAGAGCGGCCTGCGCACCCACGTTGCGCACGAAACGCGCCGCATCGAGCAGGGCGGCGGGGCTGGTGAGAGCGAACGCGACCACAGCGACCCCGGCGAGGGTCCACGCGCGTGCGGCCCGCCCCGGCGGTGGCGCGGCCCAGCACGCCATCGCCAGAGGGAACGCCAGGAGCGCCGCGCCTGCCTTGCAACTCAGTGCCAGCCCGGCCCACAACCCCGCCAACAGCGCGTCGCGCCGGTGACCGTTCCCTGCGAACCGGGCGGCAAAGAGCAACGTGCCGGTGGCGAAGAAGGCCAGGAACGGGTCGACCGTGGCGAAGTGCGCCAGTTGGACGTGCAAGGGCATCACGGCCAGAAAGAGCGCCGCTCCGAGCCCCACCCACCGGTCGAACACGCGCCGGCCCAACGCCGCCGCCAGCGCCACCGTCCCCACGTCGAACAGGCCCGCCAGGAAGCGGGCTGCGAACAGCCGGTTCTGACCGCCCAGGAGCGCGATCAGATAGAGCGGCAGGTGGCCGTAGGCGTAATCGGGCGCCAGTGCGAACGGATCGAGCCGGTCGGGCCACGCCAATCCCTCAGCAATGCCAACCACATACCGCTCGTCGGGGTGCGCGCCGATCCCGCCGTCCCACGCCACGCCGCTCCAGCGCAGCACCGCGGCCAGCAAGAGCAGCGGGATCAGCGCCGCCCACCAGCGTCGATTTGGATCACAATCCATGACTCAACTGAAAAAGCCAGAAATCTACCGCAAAGGCGCGAAGAACGCCAAGAAAATCAAGGCCGCATAGTAACCGTTCAGATGGGGTCATTGCGAGGGCGCGAAGCGCCCGAAGCCTGTCCCCGAGAAATCGGGGGCAATCCCC
>JAFGOJ010000433.1 GCA_016926575.1 Anaerolineae bacterium
CAGCTTACGCTTCGCAGTTGCCTTTCCCGCCGCGAAAAGGGGAAATGGGGGTTTTGCGGGCGGCGAAGCCGCCCGCAAAACCCCCATTTCCCCTTCGACGCGCCAGGCGGGTAACTGCCAGGCGCACAGCCTGAGCAGTTACCCGCAATGTTGAAAGACCTTCCATACTCGAAGCACTTATGTGACGTTTGTCACTTGCTTTTTCGCTGCTTTTCCCGTATAATAGCAAATGAGAATCATTTGCAAAAAGGAGTCAGCGAAGTGACAGAACGGTTGGTCTCTATGTTGCGTGCCAGTGACCTGCGCGTGACGCGACAACGACAGCTCGTGTGGGAGGTGCTCCAGCAAAGCCACGAACACCTCGACGCCGAAGCGGTTCACACCTGCGCCAAAGCCCGCGATCCCAACATCAGCCTGGCGACGGTTTACCGCACCCTGGCGACCTTGAAGGAGGTCGGCCTGGTGGAAGAGCACCGTCTGGGCGAAGAGCACGCCCACTTCGAGATCGTGCCGCAGACCCCCCACTACCACTTCACCTGCCAGGCGTGCGGGTGCATCATCGAGTTCGACGCCCCTCAAGTAATGCAGGCGGTGCGTGAGTTGAGTAAACGAGAAGACTTGCTCATCCAACACGTCCACCTCTTTCTCAATGGCCTCTGCTCTCAGTGCCAACATCAACAAGAAGGATAGAACCATGGCGACGAAAAGTATAGTAGCACCACAATTTCCCGCGTCTACGGCCGTAGAGACGGTCCCTCTGAGCGCAATGCACGCCGGCGAACAAGGCGTGGTGGTTCGATTGTCGGGCGGGCGATGCATGCTGAGCCGGATGGCTTCGCTTGGGTTTACGCCCGGAGCAGAAATTTGCATCGTGCAGAACTTCGGCCGGGGCCCCTTGATCGCGCGGGTGCGGGATGCGCGCATCGCGCTGGGCCGCGGCGAGGCGGACAAGATTTACGTGAAGCGGTAACCCGGCGATGACCACCCCGCCCCTCTCCTCTGCCAACGTGGGAGCCGATTCCCAGTCCATCACAGCCGCTCCGCCGGTGCTGGTCGCTTTGGCCGGCCAGCCGAATGTGGGCAAGACGACGGTCTTCAATTTGCTCACCGGTATGAACCAACACGTGGGCAACTGGCCCGGCAAGACGGTCGAGCGCAAGGAAGGTACGTTCACCCACCACGATACCGTCTACCGCCTGGTCGACCTGCCCGGCACGTACAGCCTGACGGCCAACTCGGCCGAAGAAGTCGTCGCCCGCGAGTTCATCATTCGCGAGCAGCCCGACGTGGTGGTGGCCGTCGTGGACGCCGCAACGCTCGAACGCAGCCTCTACCTGGTCGCCGAACTCCTGCCGCTCCCCGCGCCGGTCATCGTCGCCCTCAACATGATCGACGTGGCCAAGCAAGAAGGTGTCTCCATCGAGCCTGACGTGCTGGCCGCCGCGTTGGGGGTGCCGGTCGTGCCGATGGTCGCCACGCGCAACATCGGCATCCGCACCATGCTCGACACTATCGAGTACCTGGTCGGCGGAGACGCAGTCTACACTCCCAAAATCCCCCAAATCCGCGCCGACCATCAAGAGGTGCTGGAGGCCATCGAGAAGATCATCGACCACTGCGTGCCTGATCCCTACCCTCAAGAATGGGTGGCTCTGAAGCTCCTAGAAGGGGACGAAGAGGTCACCAAAATGATGCGCGCCTGCCTGAATGCGCCTCAGTGGGACGCCGTCTACGACATCCTGCGCGCCCACGACGACGCGCTGGTGGCGGTCGCCAGCGGCCGCTACGAATGGATCGGACGTATGATCCGCGCCGCCGTCACCCGCCCCCGGGCCGGGCAGATCGGCCTGACAGAGCGCATCGACCGGTGGGCGGCGCACCCATTCTGGGGGTTGCTGATCCTGGCGGGCATCCTGGGCCTCACCTTCTGGCTGACCTACGCGATTGGAACGCCGTTCCAGGAGGCGCTCGACGCCTACGTCGTGAGCGGGTTGGCGCGCCTGGCGACGGCAGCCCTCTCCGGCGCGCCGCTGTGGTTGCAGGGCCTGGTGGTCGATGGCGCTATCGGCGGCGTGGGTGCGGTGCTGACCTTCCTGCCGATTCTGGTCATCTTTTTCGCCGTGATGGGCGTCCTGGAGGATATGGGCTACATGGCGCGCGCGGCTTACGTGATGGACGGCTTCATGCACGTGATGGGGTTACACGGCAAGTCGTTCCTGCCGCTGTTCATCGGCTTCGGCTGCAACGTCCCGGCAGTGCTGGGCACGCGCGTCATCGAATCCCGCCGCGCGCGCCTGCTCACGATCCTGCTAACGCCGCTGATTCCCTGCACGGCACGCCTGGCGGTGCTGGCGTTTCTGGCCCCGGCGTTCTTTGGCCGGGCCGCGATGGTGGTCTCCTGGGGCCTGATTCTGCTGGCGCTGGCCGTCCTGGCACTCTCCGGCGCGCTCATCAACAAGGTCTTCTTTCGCGGCGACCGGGCCGCGTTCATCATGGAACTGCCGCTCTACCACGTGCCGAACTGGCGTACCATCGGCCTGCTGGTCTGGCAGCGCAGCATCTCCTTCGTTAAAAAGGCCGGCACGCTGATCCTGGTGGTTTCTATCATCATCTGGGTTCTGTCGACGCTGCCCGGCGGGGACATCGAAAGCAGCTACCTGGCGGCCATCGGCCAGTTTCTCGAACCGGTCGGCCGGTTGGCGGGCCTCGACTGGCGTCTGATCGTGGCGCTGCTGACCAGTTTCATCGCCAAGGAGAACACCATCGCTTCGCTGGGCGTGATCTTCGGCGCTGGGACCGGCTCCGGCCTATTGGAGACGCTGGCAGAGACGTTCTCTCCGGCGACGGGCCTCTCCTTCCTGGTGGTGCAGATGCTCTTCGTCCCCTGCGTCGCCACGGTCGCGGTGATCAAGCAGGAGACCGATTCGTGGCGCTGGACGCTGTTCAACCTCGGCTTTCTGCTTCTCATCTCCTGGAGCGCAGGCGTGGCGGTCTACTGGCTGGCGCGGCTGTTCGGATTGTAACATGCCATCCCTCAATCAATTCCTCGACCGGTTCTTCGCCATCGGCCTGGTTCTTTTGCTGGGTCTGGTCGTGCTGTTCATCCTCGTTGCGCCGCTGTTGGAGCCGGGAGATACGGGCGTCTCTGCGGAACCGTTGGCCCCGGGCGAGCGGGAAACGCTGACGGCCCGCGTGGTGGCGGTGCTGGAAGAGGGCACCATCGATCTGGGCGGCGACATGGCGCATCCCTACCAGCGCCTGCGCCTGCTGGTCGAACGCGGGTCGCTGGCCGGGCAGGAAATTGAGGTCGAAGAGGGCACCATCAACATCGTCAGCGAAGATCGCTTGTTCGCCCCCGGCGACCGCGTCTACGTCGAGCGCGTCGGCGGGATGGGTCGCGACATGTTCTACATCTCCGACGCCGTCCGCACGCAGCCGCTGATTCTCATCGGTGGCATCTTCCTGGCCCTGGTGCTGGCCGTCGGCGGCCGCAAGGGGCTGCGCTCGATCCTGGGCACGCTCTTCAGTCTGCTGGTAATCTTTGCCTTCATCATACCGCAGATTCTGGCCGGGCGCGACCCCGTCGCAGTGAGTGTGATCGGCGCCGTCGTCCTGCTGGCTGTATCCACCTACCTGGTCTACGGCTGGAATCCCAAGGCCCACGCGGCGGTGGCAGGCATGGTGTTGAGCCTGATCCTGACCGGTGTGTTAGCCTGGCTGTTCGTCTCTTGGACCCGGCTAACGGGGTTGAGTTCGGAGGAAACCTCCTACCTGGTGATGGAGCTGGGCGGCGGCGTCAATATGCGCGGGCTGATATTGGGCGGGATCATCATCGGTTCACTGGGCGTTCTGGATGACATCTGCGTGGGGCAGGCCTCGGCGGTGTTCGAGCTGGTCAATGCCAACCGGGCGCTGACCTGGCGGGAACTCTTCCGCAGCAGCCTCAACATCGGTCGCGACCACATCGCCGCGATGGTCAACACGCTCCTGTTGGCCTACGTTGGCGCGTCGTTCCCATTGATGCTGGTCTTCACCATCTACCAGGAACCGCTGATGCGGCGCATCAACCGCGAGCCTATCGCCGAGGAGATCGTCCGGACGCTGGTGGGCAGCGTGGGGCTGGTGATGGCCGTGCCGATTACCGGCCTGATCGCCAGCCTGCTGGCGCGCTGGGCGGTCGAGCGCGAAGCGAAATCCGCCCCCGTTGTGGAGAACGATGATGTTGAATAACCTGTTGGTGTTGTTGCAGACGGGCGGCACCCATCGCGTGGCCGACCTGGCACGCGAGTTGGACACGACGCCCGAAATGGTCGAGGCCATGCTCGAAAGCCTGGAGCGGATGGGGAAGCTCCAGCCGGTGGAGCGCACCTGTGGTGGCGCGTGCGGCACGTGCTCCCTGGCGGGACTGTGTGCCGCGGGCAACAACAACCGGGTTTGGACATTGGTGGAGTAGAGGGGCGCGATTCAAAGACCCTCCCGCAGGTTTCGAGCCTGCGGGAGGGTTAACTTGAGTAGAAAGTTCGTCTCTCATCACATTTTATGGTACAATGCCCAAAGTCGTTCGTTCGAGAAAGGTAACTGCTCAGGCTGTGCGCCTGGCAGTTACCCGCTTGGCGCGTCGAAGGAGAAGGTGGGGGTTTTGCGGGCGGCTTCGCCGCCCGCAAAACCCCCACTCCCCCTCTTTCGCGGCGAAGTGAGGTAACTGCGAAGTGTAGCTGAGCAGTTACCGAGAAAGGAGCATTGATGCCATCTTACGAAGTGGAGATAGCTATCGCAGCGGTGATAAAGGCCGCCCAACTGTGTGAAGCTGTGCGGGCCGACCTGGCCGGCGTGGCGGCTATCGAGAAAGATGACCGCAGCCCGGTCACCATCGCCGATTTTGGATCGCAGGCCGTCGTCTGCCACATGCTCAAGACGGCGCTCCCCGATGTCCCCATCGTCGGCGAGGAGGATTCGGCCGACCTTCGACGGCCGGAAAACGCCCCGGAATGGGCCCATGTGACAGCCTACGTGCAGCGTTTCTACCCCGACGCCACGCCGGAGATGCTCTGTGAATGGATCGACGCCGGGAACGGCGAGGTGGCGGATCGGTTTTGGACCCTTGACCCCATCGACGGGACCAAGGGCTTCCTGCGCGATGACCAGTACGCCATCGCTCTGGCCCTGATCGAGGACGGCGAGGTCACAGTGGGTGTGCTGGGTTGCCCCGCGCTGCCGGTCGATTTGGACGATCTAGAGCGTGGAAAGGGCGTGATATTCGTCGCCGTGCGCGGAAAAGGCACCCAGATGGCCCGGCTGGACGCGCTCGACTTCACCCCCGTTCACGTCGCCCACGCCGCAGACGCGGCCGCGTGGCGCTTCGTCGAAAGCGTCGAATCGGCCCACGGCGACCACGCCCTCCAAGAGGCCATCGCCCAGGCTGCCGGGATCACCCGTCCGCCGCTGCGGATGGATAGCCAGGTCAAGTACGGAGCCGTCGCCCGCGGTGACGCGGTGCTCTACCTGCGCCTCCCTTCCCCCAAACATCCCGGCTATCGGGAGAAGATTTGGGATCACGCCGCCGGAACGCTCGTCGTCGAAGAGGCCGGCGGGCGCGTCACCGATATGCACGGCCGGCCGCTCGATCTGGCCTCAGCCGCGCGAATGAACCATACTCAGGGCGTCGTCGTCAGCAACGGCGTGCTCCACGCCGCGGTGCTGGACGCCCTGACGTCGAAGGAGTGAGCATGGACGACCGGAGTGTCATTATCGTTTCCGGCCTGCCGCGCTCGGGCACGTCGATGATGATGCGTATGCTGGAAGCCGGCGGTATCCCGTTGCTCATCGACAACCTGCGCCAGGCCGACAAGGATAATCCCAAAGGATACTACGAATTCGAAAAGGTCAAGCAGATCGAACAAGACACCTCCTGGCTCCCCGACGCCCAGGGCAAGGCGGTCAAGATGGTCTCGGCGCTGCTCAAGCATCTGCCGCCGGACTATCGCTACAAGATCGTCTTTATGCGCCGGGAGATGGCGGAGATTCTGGCGTCGCAGAGACAGATGCTCGTCCGGCGCGGTGAACCGACCGATCTGGTGAGTGACGAAAAGATGGCCGACCTGTTCGAACGTCACCTGAAGCAGGTGATAGACTGGATCGACGCCCAACCGAACGTCGAGGTGCTGTACGTCAGCTTCAACGACGTCGTCAAGCAGCCGTCCGAACCGGTCGCGCAGGTCAACCGGTTCCTGGGCGGGGCGATGGACGAGGCGGCGATGAACGCCGCCGTCGACCCACAGTTGTACCGCCAGCGACGGTGAAGGCGGCCGCAATAGTGACCCAATAAAACACGTAAAGGAGGTCTGGTTTGGAGAAGAAACTTGAAGAACTGAAAGCACGCTTGATGGAGATTGGCGATTTGAACGCTGCGGCGGCCTTGCTGTTCTGGGACCAAAGCACCTATATGCCGCCCGGCGGGGCCGAGGCGCGTGGCCGCCAGTTGGGCCTGCTCAAGCAACTGGCCCACGAGCGCTCGACCGACCCGGCCCTCGGGGCACTGCTCGACGCCTTACAGCCCTACGCGGAGAGCCTGCCCGCAGACTCCGACGAGGCCTGCCTGGTGCGCGTGGCGCGGCGCGAGTACGAGCAAGCGGTGCGCATCCCTGCCGACTTCATGGCGCGCCTGACGCAGCACCAGACCCAAATCTACACCGTCTGGGCCGCGGCCCGCCCGGAGAACGATTTTGCCGCCGTGGCCCCCTACCTGGAGAAAACGGTCGACCTGAGCCGCCAGATGGCGGACTTTTTCCCGGGCTACGCTCACATCGCTGACCCGTTGATCGACTTCTCCGACTATGGCATGACGGTCGCCGCCATTCGCCCGCTCTTTGCGGACCTGCGCGAACGGCTCCGCCCGATGGTAGAGGCCATCGCGGGCAACCCCCCTGTCGACGTTTCCTTTTTGCACCGCCACTTCCCAGAAGACGGGCAGTGGGCTTTCGGACTGGACGTCATCGAGCGCCTGGGGTACGATTTCGAGCACGGGCGGCAGGATAAGACGCACCATCCGTTCACCATCAAGTTTTCCCTCGATGACGTGCGCATCACCACGCGCGTGCACGAAGACGATCTGACGGAAGCGCTGTTCGGCACAATTCACGAATCCGGCCACGCGATGTACGAACAGGGCATCGACCGGCACTTCGAGGCGACGCCATTGGGTTCGGGCACATCCTCCGGCGTCCACGAAAGCCAGTCCCGGCTGTGGGAAAACCTGGTCGGCCGCAGCCGCAGATTCTGGCAGTTCTTCTACCCACGGCTGCAAGAGACCTTCCCCAAGCAGCTGGAGGGAGTGACGCTGGACGCGTTCTACCAGGCCATCAACGAGGTGAAGCCCAGCTTGATCCGCACCAGTGCCGACGAGGTGACCTACAACCTGCACATCATCATCCGTTTCGATCTGGAATTGGCGCTGCTCGAAGGGGATCTGGCCGTGCGCGACCTGCCGGAGGCCTGGCGGGCGCGCTACCAGAGCGACTTGGGCGTCACTCCCCCCGACGACAAGGACGGCGTGATGCAGGACATTCACTGGTACGCCGGCATGGTGGGCGGCGAGTTTCAGGGCTACACCCTGGGCAACATCCTCAGCGCCCAGTTCTTCGACGCGGCCGTCAGCGCCCACCCCGAGATCCCCGAACAGATCGCAGCGGGGTCGTTTGGACAACTGCACGGCTGGCTACGCGAGAACATCTACCGGCATGGCAGCAAGTTCACCGCGGCTGAGCTCGTCGAGCGCGTCACCGGCGGCCCGATGCGGCTGGAGCCCTACATCCGTTACCTGCACGATAAGTTTGGTGAATTGTACGAACTGTAGGACGAATAGGTTTTGGCAGTCCTATTTTTCGAGCAGTCGCCACGGCCCTGCGGGCCATCACAAAGGGCAGAAAATGCCCACCCTCCCGCCGGGTCACGGACCCGGCGGGAGCAAGAGGGGCCGCCTGAGGCGTTGACCCAGGCCC
>JAFGOJ010000434.1 GCA_016926575.1 Anaerolineae bacterium
AGGCCTCGACGTGGTCACGATGGGCCAGAATCGCCGCGCGGACCGCCGCCTCGTCCAGCGGGGCGGCCTCGTCGCCCTCGACGTCGTGGCCGCCGCGCACGTGGACCACGTTCTCCGTCACCAGATCGCGTTCGAAGCCGTACTGGCGAATCAGGTCGGGGTCATAGCCGATGAGAATCAGGCAGACCGGGCTGCCGCGCCCTTCGACGATGGCATTCGTGGCCAGGGTCGTCGACAGGCCCACCATCCCGATCTGGGCGGGCGAGACGACCTTGTCGGCCAGCACGGCAGACACCGCCTCGCGGATGCCGACGGAGAGGTCGTGGTACGTGGTCAGGGCCTTGGCCCCGGCCATCACTGCGCCGGTGGATTGATCGACCAACACGGCATCGGTATACGTTCCGCCCGTATCGATGCCCAACGTTACAGTCATACGCGATACCCCAACTGTTCAGAAATTTTCGCCGCGACGTCGACCAATTGGTGCCCCAGTTCGGGAAACATCCCCGGCGTGATGCGATACGCCGGCCCCGCCACACTGACCGCCGCCACGACGTGCCCGGTGTGGTCACGGACGGGGGCGGCGATCACGTTCAGCCCGTCTTCCAGTTCCTCTTGGGCTACAGCATACCCGCGGGCGCAGACGCGGTCGAGATCCGCGTCGAGTTCGCCAGGTTCTGTCAGCGTGCGGGCGGTGAATCGCTCCAATGGAAAATGCAACTGTGCCCCCCGTGCTTCCGGGGGCAAATAGGCCAGGAACATCTTCCCAGCGGCCGTACAGTGCATACACATCCGCCGCCCTACCTGGCCGACATTTCTGATCCGACGGGTTTGGGGGACGAACTGTTCGAGATTGATCACGCGGCCGGCATCTACTACCGAAAGGTTCACCGTCTCCTGGCACAGGTCAGACAGGGCACGCAGGAATGGCCGCGCCACCTGGCGCACGTCGATGTAGTCGACCACCTGGGCAGCCAAACCGATCAGGTCGATGCCCAGCCGGTAGCGCTCCGATTCCGGGTCTCGAGACAGTAGCCCACCCTGTTCCAACGTGCGCATCAAGCGCGAAACCGTGCTCTTGTGCAGGCCCAATTCCCGGCTGAGTTCGCTGACGCCCCGTTCGGGCCGTTCGTAACTGAACGATCTCAAGATCTCGATCGCCCGCTCCACAGACTGAAGTTCAGAACCAGGCCGTCCCTTCAAAGCACCGCCCTCACCCGTCGATGTCTCGCATTACGCAACAGTGTTGCGTCTTACGAAACAATTATATTCAGGCCGTTGCGGTTGTCAAATGCCGGGCTGCGCCACTCCGCCCAACTCCCAGGCGGATCCCTCCGTTTGAATGACGCGATCCAGAATCAAACTGGCGGCGTCCCTGATCTCGTCGACCATCGCCTGCCGGGCAAGAGTGGGGTCGTGCGCACGCAGGGCCTTGATGATGCGGGCGTGGGTGTACTCCATCGTCTTCCCCGCACGGCGCAGCACCATGAAGCGCGCCAGCCGGTCGTGGAGGTGGCCTACGGATTCGGTCAGCTCTTGATTTCCGGACGCCTGGGCAATGAGACAGTGAAAGCGCCGGTTTTCCTCTGTATACCGGTCGTAGGAGAAATCGTCGTCGCCTGTGTAGCCGGCGTGGACGTGCTCCAGGGCATCGAGTTCCTCGTCGGTAATGCGCAGCGCGGCGCGTTCGACGGCGGCGCTCTCCAGAATCTCCCGCAGGTCGAGCAAATCGCGCAGTTCTTTTAGAGTGACGCGCGTGACGAAGTAGCCGGAACGCGGCTGGATCGTAACCAGGCTCTCCTGACTGAGCATCTGTAACGCATCGCGCACCGGGGTGATGCTGGTGCCGTACTCCTCCGACAGCTCCTCCACGTTCAAGCGCGTGCCCGGCGCGCGGCGCCCCAGGATGATGCTACGCCGCAGGGTCTGATATATCGCGTGCTTCGCCGTACTTTCGAGATTTGATTGCGCCATCAGACTCATTATATCACATGATATATCAGATTGCAAGCAGCTATTGACATGTACGGCCATGAGTAGTACAATCTAATATATCAGATTCGAGAAGCGAGGTGAAGATATGATCAAAACCCATGGCACTCACATGAGCAGCGCTCACTACGCCCGCATGGGCCAGCAGGAGCGCGAACAGATTCACGCAGCATCGTTGGAAATCCTGGAACGTACCGGCATCGACGTCCACGACGAAAAGGCCCACGCTCTGCTGGTCAAGGGCGGCGCCAAGGCCGACGGGATGCGCGTCCGCATCCCCGAAGTCATGGTCGAACGGGCACTGGCGCTCGTCCCCAAACGCATGACGCTCTACGACCGCCACGGCCGGGTCGCCATCCGCGCCTGGGGCTACAACACCTATTACGGCGGCGGGTCGGACTGCCTCAACATCCTCGACCATCGCACCGGCGAGCGGCGTCGGCCGACACTGGAGGACGTCCGGCAAGCGGCCATCGTCCAGGATGCCCTGCCGGAGATATCTTTCGTCATGTCCCTCTTCCTGCCTGAGGACGTGGACCAGAGCATCTACGACCGCTACCAGATGGAAGT
The DNA here is from genome assembly GCA_016926575.1 of Anaerolineae bacterium. Classification (GTDB taxonomy): domain Bacteria; phylum Chloroflexota; class Anaerolineae; order B4-G1; family DUEL01; genus JAFGOJ01. Next base: position 2,563 of record JAFGOJ010000434.1, read on the forward strand.
GATGCTCAACCACACCACCAAGCCCATCGTCTTCGTCTCGCCCGACTTCGAGGGGTGCGTGGCCGCTGTGGAGATGTGCGAGGCGGTCGCCGGGGGCGCGGAGGCGTTCCAGCGTCGCCCCTTCGCCACCTGCTACATCAACGTCACCTCGGGGATGATGGCGAACGCCGAGGCCTTGCAGAAGTGCATGTATCTGGCCGAAAAGGGCCTGCCGATGCTCTACATCCCCCTCAATGCCGCAGGCGTCAACTCACCAGCCACCGCCGCCGGGTGTATGGCCTCGATGAACGCGGGCACGCTCCTGGGCATCGTGCTGGCACAACTGGTGCGCGAGGGCACGCCCGTCGCCGTGCCGGGCTGGAACGGCGGCCCCTACAACCTCAAGTCGATGGTCGGCAACTACGTCCTGGCCGACGAACAGGGCATCCCCACCGAGATGGGTAAGTTCTACAACCTGCCGGTCTTCGGGCTGGGCGGCTGCACCGACGCGAAGGTGCTGGACCAGCAGACCGGCGCCGAGGTCGCGCTCAGCCTCTTCACCGCCCTGCTCCACGGCGCAAACATCGTCCACGACGTGGGATTCATGGACTCGGGCCTGCAGGGGTCGCTCCAGATCCAGGTGATGGCAAATGACCTGATCGGCTTCCTGCGCGCCGCCACCGCCGGCGTGCCGGTGAACGACGAGACCCTGGCCCTGGACGTGGTCGACGAACTCGGCCCGGAGGGCAACTACCTGGCCCACGACCACACCCTGCGCCACTACAAGGAACCCTACTACTCCAAGTTTGCCGACAAGGCCACCTACTCCCAGTGGGTCGACCGGGGCAGCCTGACGGTGGAAGAGAAAGCCGCCCGCGAGGTCGACCGCATCCTGGAAAAGCACCACCCCGAACCGCTGCCCGAGGACGTGCAG
>JAFGOJ010000435.1 GCA_016926575.1 Anaerolineae bacterium
CACCTCCTTTTTCACTTCCTTGCTTACGTCGTATCTTCTCAAAAAGTGGGGGGTGGGGGTTTTGCGGGCGGCTTCGCCGCCCGCAAACCCCCCATGTTCTCCCCGCTTTATTGAGAAGTTACCTTACGTCGATAGTATAGCACACTATATGCAATTTGTCAATAGACAAACTGCCTACAGAGGCCGCGAGGTTTCTCGTTCCGGAACGAGCCGCAAGGTGACGATCTGGAAGGGCGCGAGGTGAAACCGAACGAGCGACCCTTCTACGTCCAACGCCGCCTGATCTTCCTCCAACACGTTGCAACGCCAGGCCGCGCGGAGCGGGAAACCGGTCCGCAGCGTGACCCACCCGCGCTGACGGTCGCACTCGTACAGGCGCACGATCGCGCCGTTGCCGTCCTCCGCCCACTTGACCGTCTCGACGACCGCGTTCGGCGGCAGTTCGAGCATCGCCGCCGGCGGCGCGCCGCCGCCCCCGCGCCCATCGACGGCCAGCAGTGGGTCGTTCAGCGCATACGCCCTGTGCGCGACGTGCGACGGCGCCAACCGCGCGCCCGCGCCGTTGGTGTGAGGGTACAGGCTGTAGGCAAAGCGATGCAGCCCCTGGTCGGCCTGCGGATCGGGGTCGGTGGGTGCGCGCAGCAGAGACATGCGCATCACGTTGCCGCGCACGTCGTGGCCATACTTGCAGTCGTTGAGCAGCGCGACGCCGTACCCACCCTCACTCAGATCGATCCACTTGTGCGCGCAGGTCTCGAAGCGCGCCCAGTCCCACGACGTGTTGCGGTGCGTGGGGCGCTCAACGCTGCCCCACTGCACCTCGTGCGTGGCGACCGGCGCAAGAATGTCGACCGGGAAGGCCACCTTCAGCAGGACGTGCCGCTCGCGCCAGTCGATCTCCGTCTCGACGTCGATCTGGGGACTGTTGTACGCCAGCGAAATGCGCTGCGTGTAGGGACTGTTGAGAATGCGGCGCTCGATTTCGAGCGTCGCCCGCAGCGGTCCGTGCTCGACCACGCGGCAGGCGGTGGCCGGTTCGGCCAGGAAGACCTTGTCATCGTAAAAAATGTCGACGTCCCAGGCGTCCCAATCGAGCGGGCGGTCCTCGAAGGCCTGGAACTGGTTGGCCACCGCGCCGGGCGGCAAGACATCGCGCCCGGCGGCTTTGTCGAAAATGCGCACGACGTCGCCCGCGGCGTCCAGCTCCACGCGGACGAACGCATTTTCCAACCGCGTCGGCGTGACGTGCAGGGGGAAGCGCGCCGCGTCGGGCGCGTGCGGCGCGCCGCGTTCGATGAAGAGCGGCCACACGCTGAAGGGGGCCAGTTCTACCCCGCCGACGAGCACCCCGCCCTCCACGGGCTGCGTAACGACCGGCCCGGCAAAGCGCTGGCCGGTGGGAAGCGCGCCGGGCCAGAGAGCCAGATCGGTGCGCCGGAAGCCGGTGGGATTGACGAGCAGCACGTCGCCGCCGACGCGGGCGCGGACGACGTCCAGGGCTGCGTCGCGCGCGACAGCGGCCAGCGCCTCCACTTCGGCGTACTGCGCCAGCGACTCTTCGTAAACCGCCCGGATGCTGCTGCCGGGGATGACGTCGTGGAACTGGTTGAGGCAGACACGCTCCCAGGCCCGGCGGAAGGTGGCGTGCGGGTAGGCGTAGGCCGGGTCGAGCAGGGCGGCCAGCGTGGCGAGCCATTCGGCGTCGTGGAGCAGGAACTCGCTCTTGCGGTTGGCGCGTTTGTTGCGCGCCTGGGTGGTGTAGGTGCCACGGTGGATTTCCAGGTACAGTTCGGCGTTCCAAACCGGCAGCGCGCCGCCGCTTTCCGCTTCCAGGCGGCGGAAGAAGTCGATCACCTTGCCCTGCCGCACGCGCGGCAGCGCCGGAAACGCTTCGAGCACCTGCGCGGCTTCGTTCATCTCGCGCGTCGGCCCGCCGCCGCCGTCGCCGTAGCCGTAGCTCGCCAGCAGCACGCGCTGCGTGTCCTTGTGCTTCAATTTGATCCACGCACCGCGCGCCGCGAAGGCATTCAGGTTGGCGTTGTACGTAGCCGAGTTGCCCAGGTCGGCCGCGCTTCCGTCACCCTCCAATACGCCGGGCGCGGTGCTGAAGTGTGCCAGCACACGCGTGCCGTCCAATCCCTGCCACCAGAAGGAATCGTAGGGGAAGGCATTGACCTGATTCCAACCGATCTTGACGGTGAAGAAGTAGTCCAGCCCGGCCTGCTTGATCAACTGCGGCAGGCACCAGGCGTAGCCAAACACGTCCGGCAGCCACAGTACCGGGGATTCGGCAGCGCCGAAGTGCTTGCGGAAGAACGCGCGCCCCAGCAAGAACTGGCGCGCCAGCGACTCGGCCCCGGTGACGTTGCAGTCGGATTCCACCCACATCCCGCCGATGGGCTCCCAGCGTCCCTCGGCGACGCGCTGTTTGATGGCGTCGAAGAGGGCCGGGTCATCCTGGCGCACGAAATCGTACAGTTGGGGCTGGCTCTGGGTGAAGTGGAAGGCGGGGAATTGCTCCATCAGCCGCAGCACGGTGGTGAAAGTGCGTTGGGCCTTGCGGCGGGTCTGGCCCAACGTCCACAGCCAGGCTACGTCGATGTGCGCGTGGCCGACGGCGATCAGGTCGACGTCCAATGGCGGGCCGGCCGCAGCGACGCCGGCCCGCAGGGTCTCCAGCGCCGCGGGCACGCTGGCGTAGAACGCCGCGCCGAGCGGCTCACGGGTATCGAGGCGGCGGAACGCCTCGTCCAGCGCGTTGTAGAGGCGTGCGCGGGCCGGCTCGCCGTCGTCGAGCAAATTGGCCGTCTGCAGGGCGACGCGCGCCAGGGCCACCAGGTCGCGGGTGGGCGGGTCGATCTGCACGACGGCGCACTCGCCCATGAAGAGCTGCCGGCCGGGGGCGGGGGCGGTCGTGCCCAGGAGGCCGGTCCAGCCGTGCAGCGCGAGGGCGTGCGGCGCGCCGTCGCAGTGCTCGGGCGCGAGCAGAACCTCGCGGTGGTGGCGGTCGGCCGTGGCGTAAGGCGCGCCGTCGACATAGACCAGCGCCTCGGGGTGGCTGAAACCGCCCGCATCGCCGAGGTTCAGCACCAGCGCGATCGGGGCACGGCGGTCGAAATCCGCCGGGACGGCAAACGTCCCGCGCAGCACGAAATCGACGTTCTGCCCGCCCCAGTAACTCCGCGGCGGGATCGTCTCCCATCCGGCAAGGTCCGCGTCGAGCGGGGGCGGTTCCAGCGGCCAGCCGAGCGCCTTAAAGCGCAGGGGGTCGAGGGAGTGCGTGCGCCGGACTACGAGCGGCGCGACGAGATCCAAGCGACGGGCGATTTTGGGCGCGGTCATGCGTATGACGTGATTCATCATTATTATCTCTGCGCGTAACTACTCAGGCTGTGCGCCTGTCAGTTACCCGCCTGGCGC
>JAFGOJ010000010.1 GCA_016926575.1 Anaerolineae bacterium
CCACCGCATCACGCCTATTTTGACTACACGAAAGAACGCTTGCTGGCGGCTTACCTGCCCGGCCTGACCAAGATCAACCCCGCATTCAGCCGCGATTGGGTCCGCGATAGTTGGATGTTCACCGAGACCTACGCCCAGCCCGTGCCGCCGCTCGACCACTCACGCGCCATCCCCCCGCTCCAAACTCCCGTCCCCGGCCTGTGGATGGCGAATATGAGCCAGGTCTACCCGTGGGACAGGGGCAGCAACTACGCCGTGGAGATCGGGCGGCGCGTGGCCCGCGCAGCCAGCACCGTGTAAAGCACTCTAACTGCATCACACCTTCGCGCCACAGCGATTGCAGAAGCGAGCTCCGGGGCGAACGGGATGCCCGCACGCCGGGCAGGTGCGCCCCTCATCCTGCGCGCCGATCTTCACCCGCCCGCCGTCGCTCACGTCACCGATGCGCACGTCGATGCGCTGCACATCCACCACCCCGCTGACGTCGTGGATGTCGTACCGGTCCCCGAAGTGCTGCTCTACCGGCCCGGCCGGGGCAATCACCGCTCCCTGCGACCCGCGCAGGTCCACCGCGTCGCCGCCGGCCGCGAACGACGCTCCCGTCGGTTCAGCCGCACCGCCCGCATAATACGCCACCGCGAAGTTGTCCGCACGCTCTGCGCACAGCAACGGGTGCTGTCGCCCCAACGTCCAGCGCGGCACGACCTCCCCCACGTAAGCCGCCAGGTCGGCTACGCGCACGAAGCCATCCCACTGCGTCGCCCCGGCCCCGCACAACGCCTCGATGAGCGCCCGCGCGAAGGCGCTGTACGGCTGCCCGGCCTGCGACAGCTCGTCGTCCCGCGACGAAGCAAGCACCGCCCGCCCGCTTCCTCCCGCCAGCGCCCGTACCTCCGTCGGCAGGGCGACTCTCGCCATCTCCAGCCCCGCCGGCACCGCCGCTGCCCCCACCTCGCCCGCGTGGCAACCATCCAGCAGCGCCAACATCCGCCGCGCGGGGATGACCTGCAGCGCATCTGCGAGTTCCGCACCGCCGATGGCGGTGCGGTAGAGGTGGGCAGCGTCGAATCCGTGGGTCAGCAAGTACGTGAACTCTCCGGTGGAAGAAACGACCCGGCAGACGTGGCCGGAGAAATAGAAGAGAAGCGTCGATTGGTCGTCGCAGGCGCGGGCGAGGGCGTCCAGGGCCGCCAGGACACCCTCGCGGGTGGCCGCCTCGCCGGTGAGAAGGCGCACGCGGTCAGGGGCATACGCGCCGCGGTCAGGGGCCGCGAGTACACTCGCCAGCCCCTCGGCATCCCGAACGCTGCCGGGTAAGTCGCCCCCCACCCCCACAACCAGCGCGTGCCCGCGCTCGAACGTCGTCATAATGCAGGGACTCACTGGCAGCGTGGATGGGCAACGTACACGCCGCGCGAAATGGTCTCCCCGGCGGACGTCACCGACAGTCTCCCGACGATGGCGCTGCCGTAGCTGGCGCTGTCAACCGCGAAGATCATCGCCCCCGACGTCGGCCCGCCCTGCGTCACCCCCTCCCAGGCGTAGGTGAAGGAACAATCCCCGCCGTGCCCCTGCACGAAGATTTCCGCCGTCCACCCGCCGCTGGCGTGGCAGGTTTTGAACACGGGCCAGGCGTCCATGCGCAGTGGCTGGCCCGCAATGCAGGCGGTGGAACGCGGCGCGGCCCGGTTGGGTGGCGTGAACACGGTCGATGGGGTGGGCGAGACGGCCGCGGAAACCAGGTCCCAATCGAGGCTGGCACGGGCTGCACCGCTACGCTCGAAGTAGGTCATCTCGACGGTGTGCGTGCCGGCCGTCAGGTCGGTGGTGGCGCTGCGGTACCCCCGCATCGGCCACCAACTGTCGATGATCCGCCGGCCGTCCACGGTGACGCGCACGCCGTCATCGGTATAGGTAGTGAAAGTGTACCGCCCGGCGGCAAACGAGAAGGTGCCCCGCCAACGCACGGAGAAGTTGTCGGCCGGTATGCCCGCTACGGGAGCGGCCAGCCCCCAGTTGAAGTCGATGGCCGCGTCGCTGCGCGTCAGGTCCGCCGCGCCCGCCAAGGTGGCGTTGTCGAAATACTCTGCCTGCCAGGGGCCGGGCACGGGGACAGGCACGGGCACGCCGGGCTGCGGCGATGTGCCAGGAGACGGCGCGGTCCCGCTCAGTTCCCACCAGAAGCGCACGCGGGCGTTCCCTGCTTGCTCGAAATATTCCACCTTCAGCGTGTGCACGCCTTCGATGTACGTCCCGTCCAGGTAACGCCACTCGTACTCCTGCGGCTGCCAGTAGTCCATCACCAGCGCGTCGTCCAGCCACACGCGCACGCCATCGTCTGCGCGGACGTTGAACCGGTAATAGCCGGGCGCGAAGGTAATCTGGCGCGTCCACACCACAGAGAAATTGTCGGACGGCATCCAATCGGCCGGCGCGCCCTCGCCCCAGTCGAAGTCGATCGCGGCGTCGTCGCGGATCAGGGCGGGGCCGCCACGGAAGTCGCGGTTGTCATAGTAGCGGCCCTGCCAGCCAGAGAAGGATTGCAGCGCGTTCCACCAGACGTGCGCGCCGGCCTCCCCGCCGTGCTCGTAATACTCGACGACGACCGTGTGCAATCCACCGGTCAGCGTGACGTCACCCGAGCTGGTGTTGGGAAGCTGTTGGTCGCGCCAGGCATCGATGACTTTGGTCCCATCGACGAAGACGCGTACGCCGTCATCACAACTGGCGTAGAAGCGGTAGGCACCGGCCGTGAAGCCCAGGGTGTAGGTCCAACGCACGGAAAAGTTGTCTACGGGCAGCCCGCTGGCCGGGCTGCCGTTCCCCCAGTCGAAATCGATGGCGGGATCGTTGCGCACCACAGCGGGCGAGCCGCTGAGGTTGCCGCTGGCGAAGTATTCGCCGCGCCAGGCGCTCCCGCCGCTGATGCGCTCCCAGCCCACCTGGATCGCCGCGCCGCCGCTGTGCTCGTAATACTCCACCCGCACACGATGCGTGCCCTGGCCGACGACGTGATCAACGCTCGACCAGGTCGCCTCGCGGTCGCGCCAGTCGTCGACCACCAGCGTGCTGTCGACCCAGATGCGGATGCCGTCGTCGGAGCGGTAGGAGAAGCGGTACGTGCCCGACTCGAACCACGCGTCGCGGGTCCAACGCGCAGAGAAGTTGTCGGCGGGGATGCCGGCCGCGGGGCTGCCGCCGCCCCATTCGAAGTGCAGCGCGGCATCCGAACGCGTGAGGGCCGGGCCGCCGGATAGGTCCCGGTTGGCGAAGTACTCGGCGTACCACGTCTCTTGCGCGTGCGCCGGCCCGGCGAACAGGCCGCCGCTCAACACTGCCACTACTGCGAGAAAGCAGAGATACACCCTGCGACATCTCATCGTTTGTCCCTCCTTTACGTCACCCTGTCGGCGATCAATGAGGCGGTTTCGACACACCTCGCTTCTATCATATCACATTCCGGGTGAATGCGCATCCGCCATGTGTCGTATGTGCACGCCTCAATCCGCGCCAGACTGCTTGAGCCAGTCGTACACGTCTTCGAAGTGTTCCTGAGGTGCAACCAACGTCAAGACGTCGCCGTCGTGCAGGCGCGTGTCGCCGTGGGGGACGATCACTGCGCTGCCCCGGCGAATGCCCATCACCAGCGCCCCGCCCGGCAGGTGGATCTGGCGCAGCGTCTGCCCTACCAACTTCGAGTTGGACAACGTCGCCTCGCGGATGTCGATCCCGTGCATCCGCACGAGCAGGTCGAACGCAGCGGGAAATTCCAGTGCCCCTTCGATGGAAATCAGCATCGCCATCGACGGCTGCACCCAGCGCGCGCCCAGGGTGCGCAGCAGGGGAAAATGCTCTGGCGACCCCACCACCGCGATCACGTTGGGGATGCCAAACGTCTCGCGCGCCAGCCGGGCGACGTCCACGTTGAGAGCCTCGTCGGTATCTGCGGCGACCAACGCGGCCGCAGTGTCTGCCTTTGCAGCCGCCAGGCTCTCCCGGTCGATGCGGTCACCGACCTTTAGCACACACGCATCCAACGCCTGATCGATGCGGGCGGAACAATCGCCCACCAACGTCAGGTCGGTCCTGCCGCGCCGCACCAGCCGTTGGGCGAGCAGTCCGGCCAGATCCCCGCCCCCCGCCAGAATCGTCCCGCGCCGGATGGCGTCTTCCGGCTGCGGTACAATCCGATTGAATATGAAAGGGGAGAACGTACACGTCACAATCGCCAACAGGATGATGGCAGAGTTCGTGGCCGGGGTGACCAGCCCCAGGTTCAACGCGATGGAGGAGGCGGCGATGATGAGCGAAAGCCGGGACGACAGAAGCGCGCCCGCCGAAAAGGCCTCGCGCCAGGAAAACCGCAGCCGGTAGAGCAAGGCCGGAACCACCTTCACGAAGTAGGCCAGCACGATCAACAACGGCACCAGCGCCAGCGCGCTCGGAGAGGCAAACAGCGCGGCAAGATCGAAATTCATCCCAACGGAGATGAAAAAGATGGGGATGAAGAAACCGTAGCCCATCGCGTCCAACTTCTCGCGCAG
>JAFGOJ010000436.1 GCA_016926575.1 Anaerolineae bacterium
CCCATTTGCGGAAGGGGTCCGGGGGAACCGCAGGTTCCCCCGGCGGGGTGCAGGGGCGGAGCCCCTGCAAAGCCCCTATTTTCGGAACAGCAGAAAGGAAGGACACCTTGGCTGTATTCGTGGCTTTGGATTTGGAGACGACGGGCCTCGATCCCGAACGGGACGCGATCATCGAAATCGGCGCGGTCAAATTTCGTGACGATCAGGTGTTGAGCGAGTTCAACACATTCGTCAATCCGGGGCGTTCTATCCCGTTCGAAATCACAGTGCTGACCGGCATCACCGACCAAGACGTCGCCCAGGCCCCGCGCCTGCAATCGGTGCTACCTGGGCTGGCCCAATTTGTAGGCGACGCGCCCGTAGTGGGCCACAACGTAGGGTTCGATTTGAGCTTTCTGCGTCGCTGGACGGTGTTGCTCTCCAATCGCTCGGTCGATACGTTCAGCCTGGCGACGACGCTGGTGCCCGAGGCGGATCGGTACAGCCTGCTCTCTCTAGCGACGTTACTGGGATTCCCGCCCCAGACGTCGCACCGGGCCATCGACGACGCGTGCGCGTCCTATCAGCTCTTCCAGAAGTTGCTCGATCGGGCCTGCACGCTGCCGCTGCCGCTGTTGGAGGAGTTGGTGGAGCAGGGCGAGCGGTGCCATTGGCCCCCGGCCGACTTTTTCCGCTACGCGTTGCGGATTGCGGCGCGCGGCGCGGTGGCGACGGACGAGGCGTGGGGGCGCGACCTGCCCGCTTCGCCCGCCTTTGCCGTCTCTGACAAGGCGCAGCCGCTGGAACCCGCCGAGGTGCGCCGCCCGCTCGACGTCGACGCGCTGGCGGGCCTGTTGGAGCAGGGTGGGGCGTTCTCCACGCACTTCCCGGGCTACGAGAACCGCCCGCAGCAGGTGCAGATGCTGCGCGCCGTGGCCGACGCGCTCAACGAAGGCCGCCATCTGATGGTCGAAGCCCCGACGGGGGTCGGAAAATCCCTGGCCTACCTCATCCCGGCGGTCGCCTGGGGCGCGCAGAACGGCGAGCGGGTGGTCATTTCAACCAACACGATCAACTTGCAAGAGCAGCTCTACTACAAGGACCTGCCGGACCTGGCCGGCGTCGTCCCGCTGGCGTTCCGGGCAGCGGTGCTGAAGGGGCGTTCGCACTACCTGTGCCCGGCGCGGCTGGCGGCGTTGCAGCGCTCCGGCCCCGCCTCTCCCGAGGAGATGGCGGTGCTATCGCGGGTGCTGGTCTGGCTCACGACCACGCGCGACGGCGACGGTGACACGCTGTTCCTGCCCACGGCGCAGGACCAGGCCATGTGGGGCCGCCTCTCGGCGGATTTCGAAGGCTGCAATCCCGAGCGCTGCCGCTATTTTCACGAAGGGGCCTGCTTTTTCTACCGCGCGCGGAAGGCTGCCGAAGCGGCGCACCTGCTGATCATCAACCACGCGCTGCTGCTGGCCGACGTCTCCGTGCAGAACCGCGCTCTGCCGGAGTACCGCTTCCTCATCGTCGACGAGGCGCACCATCTGGAGGCAGCTACGACCGGCGGGCTCTCTTTCAAGATCGACCGCAACCTGATCCGTCGCGTTCTGGCCGAGGTGGGCGCGACGCAGGCGCGGGATGGCGACGCTGCGGCGGACGTGTTCAATGCCGGCATCCTGAGGGAGACGATTGTGCGCTGCGAGATGGCCCAGTTGGACCGGGATGTTATGGCTATGCTCTATGACGCCGTGCGCAAAGTGGGGCGGGCGGCGCACCGCGCCCGGCGCGCGTTGGAGACGTTCTTCGACCAGTTGGAGGCGTTCGTCGAGGATGCCAGCGGTGGCCGGATGGACACGCGCTACGCGTTTCGTCTGCGTGTCACCGGGGCGGAACGGGTGCAGCCGGCGTGGGATGCCGTCGAGGTGGCTTGGGACGATGCCGTCGTGCCGGTGTTCTCGGTCTCCGACGGGTTGGAGCAGTTGGCCGGCGGCCTGGACGACCTGGACGAGCTTGGCGTGGTCGACGTCGAGGGGTTGCAGGGCGAGTTGATCGGCCTATCGCGCAAGCTGGCCGACATCCAGGGGCACCTGAACACCTTTGTCACCCAACCCAGCCGCCAGACCATCTACTGGGTCGAGATGGGCCCCGAGCAGATGCCCCTTTCCGTCCACGCTGCGCCGCTGCACGTTGGGCCGCTGGTGCAGGAGCACCTCTTCCACAAGAAGGAGGCGGTGATTTTGACCTCGGCGACGCTGCGCACGGGAGAGAGTTTCGATTTTCTGCGCGAGCGACTGCACGCCACGGAGGCCGACGAACTGGCAGTCGACTCGCCTTTCGATTACGCGCAGTCCGCTTTGGTCTATCTGGTCGAAGACATTCCCGAACCGGGGCATCCGGGGTATCAGAATGCGGTATCCGAGGGGATGGCGGCGCTGTTTCGGGCCACTCAGGGGCGCGCGCTGGGGTTGTTCACCTCGTACAGCCAGTTGCGGGCCACGGCGAGCGCCGTCACGCCGCTGCTGAAGCGAGACAACATCGTGGTCTATACGCAGGGGCAGGGGTTATCTCGCAACCAGTTGTTGGAGAATTTTCGCACGTCCGGGAAAGCGGTTCTTTTGGGCACGCGCAGCTTTTGGGAGGGCGTGGACGTGCCGGGCGAAGCGTTGAGCTGCCTGGCGATAGCCAAGCTGCCCTTCAGCGTGCCCAACGACCCGGTGTTTGCGGCCCGCTCGGAGACGTTCGACGCGCCCTTCTTCGATTATGCCGTGCCGGATGCAGTGCTACGCTTCATGCAGGGGTTCGGACGCTTGATCCGCACGCGCACCGACCGGGGCATCGCGGTGATCTTCGACCGGCGCATCATCAGCAAGTCGTATGGGCAGCTTTTTTTGGATTCCCTGCCCGGCCCGATCATTCAGCGCGGGTCGGTGCTGGACCTGCCGAAAGTGGCTGCGGAATGGTTGAACGGTCAGGAGTAATGGTATAGCACTACTTTCCAAAGCCTCCGCAGGCGGCGAAGCGATCCCCTAGCAGCGTCTTTGGGATTGCTTCGGGCGCTCCGCGCCCTCGCAATGACGTGCCATCGCCTGTAGGGGCGATGCACATGGCATCATTGACCGGAACCCATTTGCGGAAGGGGTCCGGGGGAACCGGAAGGTAAACCGCAGGTTTACCCGTTTCCCCGGCGGGGTGCAGGG
>JAFGOJ010000437.1 GCA_016926575.1 Anaerolineae bacterium
GAGGGGCTGATCGTCAACGAGCTGCTGCCGCACATCAAAGCGACCTACCGCACCTGGGCGGACCGCCTGGGATGGGCCATCGGCGGCATCTCGCGCGGCGGGGTGTGGTCGCTGGAGATCGGCTTCCGCCATCCCGACCTCTTCGCCACGGTCGGCGCGCACAGCCCGGCCCTCTCGGTCAACTACCCACACCCGCTGTTCGACCCGTTCAACCTGGCGGCGGAACCGGGCGTGCGCACGCAGCGCATCTACCTGGACGCCGGGAACGCGGACTGGGCGCGCGTGGGCGCGGAGCGGCTCCACCTCACGCTGCAAGAGCTGGGCGTGCCCCACGAGTACACGATCGGGGAAGGCGACCACGTCGATGCGTATTGGGCGCAGATGCTGCCAGCGTACCTGGCCTTCTACGCCGCCGCGTGGCCGCGGGTCGAGTAAATCAAGCCCTCTCCCCATCCCCCATCCCCCTCCCCTCTCCCAATGTTGGGAGAGGGGAGGGGGTGCCCGCCGCAGGCGGGCGGGGGTGGGGTGAGGGCGAAGCGCCCTACTCCACAACAACCTCCAACATCTCCGTCGGAATGACCTCGAAGAACGAATTGCCCACGTCCAACGGGAACGGGTTCCCGGCCTCGTCGGTCAGGGTGAGCATGTCCCAGCGCGCCTCGCGGTGCCATTCCCCCACGAACTGCTGTCCGTCGCGGAAGATGAGCGCGCGCCGGTAGGGGTTGCTATCGTTCCACAGCGCCCAGCGGATGGACAGCGCCCCGCCGTGCGGCTCTTCGATGATGTCGGTATCCCACTGCGCCACGTAGAGCACGATCACGTTGGCCGCGCTCAACTGCTCGCCGGTGAGCGCGTCGGTGTGCGGTACGCCGTCGCTCCAGCGCAGGTAGCGCCCGCTGGCCGCGTCGTAGCGCCATTCGGCGTCCAGCCCGCGCCAGCGCACCCAGACGTAGCTGCCAGACGCGCCGCCCGCGGGCGGCTCCTCAGAGAAGACCATGCCGGAAAGGTCCTGTCGCCCGGTGATGCCGTGTGCCGCCGCCCAGGCGCGCACCGCGGCGGGATCGGTGTAGCCGGTGTGCTCCAGTGGCAGGTCCCGCGTAAAATCGCGGTAGAATGGGTCAGGGCTGACCTGCTCCGGCAGGCTGTAAGAGGCGATCCAGTTCGGATACGTGTCGAACTCGCGCGCGATGGCGACGACGCCGTCGCTGAAGCCCCACGCCGCCAACGGTGCCTTGTAGATCGGCACCAGCTCCAGGTCGATCAGCCGCCCGCTGCGCACGGACCCCACGCGCACGGGGTCCGAGTCGAGAAAGATGGCGGTCCAACGCGTGCTGACCCAGCCCTCGTTGTAGTGCTCGTAGATGATGTCGGCGCTGTTGATGCCGGACTGCGGGCGCACAATGGCCGTGTTGGCGACTTTGATCGCCACCGGGGGCCGCTCCAGTAAGCTGACGTCGTCGACCCACTCGCCGGTGAGCGGGTTGACGTTCGCCGCGGGGGTGGGCGTCGGCGTGGGGGCTGGGGTGGCCGTCGGCTCCGGGGTGGCCGTCGGCTCGATGACGGGCGGGACAGTCGGGGCAACGGATTGAGGCGTCCGCGTCGGGGTGGGCGTCGCCACCGGCTGCGAGGTACCGCAGCCGCCCAGCAGAGCTATCACGGCCAGCAGTACAGCGGCTGCACCTAGCACACCAAGTCTTCTGTTCATACCGATTTTGACCTCCTGAGTCAATCAGAGTAAGCGGAGGTATTATACACCGGATGGGGCGGGTTGCGAATTGCGGGTTAGGAATTGCGAATTGCGAATTAGGAACTAGGAGAGCCTTCGCATCTCGCAATTCTTCATTCGCAATTCGCAATTCGCAATTCTTGTAGTACAATGAGGCTATTACCCGAGTACAGGAGGGATGAATGAACGCTACGCTCGACAAAGCCCAAGCCTATCGCAAGATTATCAACGCCTGGTGTATGTACGACTGGGCCAACAGCGCGTTCGCCACGACGATCCTGGCGGCCGTGCTGCCGGTCTACTACAGCCAGGTCGCCGGAGCGACGCTGCCCAGCGAGGCGCGCGCCACGGCGTATTGGAGCACCGGCATCAGCCTCTCGCTCCTCATCGCCGCGGTCATCTCGCCGATTCTGGGCACCATCTCCGACGTGATGCGCGGCAAGAAGCGCTTCCTGGCTTTCTTCGTCGCGATGGGCACGCTCGGCACGGGGCTGCTGGTGCTGGTCGATACCGGAGACTGGCTGCTGGCTTCGCTGCTCTTCATCGTCGGGCGGCTGGGTTTCACCGCCGCCAATGTCTTCTACGACGCGCTCCTGCCCCACGTGGCGAAGCCGGAAGACCAGGACCGCGTCTCCACGCGCGGCTACGCGATGGGTTACCTCGGCGGCGGGCTGCTCCTGGCGGTCAACGTGGCCATGATCCAGCTCCTGCCCGGCACGTGGGGGGCGCGGCTCTCTTTCCTCAGCGTCGCCGTGTGGTGGGCGCTCTTCTCGATCCCCATCTTCACCCAGGTCTCCGAACCTCCCGCCGCTACCGTCGCCCTGACCCCCGGACAGAACGTGATCGCAGTCAGTTTCCAACGCATCGCTGCGACGTTCAAGGACATCCGCCAGTACAAAGAGCTGTTCAAGTACCTGGTCGCGTTCCTCATCTACAACGACGGCATCGGCACGATCATCACCGTCTCCGCCATCTACGGAGCCGAGTTGGGCTTCGGGTCGATTGAGTTGATCCTGGCGCTGCTGTTGGTGCAGTTCGTCGGCATCCCCTTCAGCTTGATCTTTGGACGCCTGCCCAGCAAAGCCGAAACACGCCGCCCCTTCTTCATGGCCTTCATCGTCTTCAACCTGGTCTGCCTGCCGATGGCCGGCATCGTGGGCGCGCGCTTGCTGCCCGGCGAGATCAGCGGGGGGCCGCTGCCTGCCTACGCCGCCATCGGCGACGCCGTCGGCGAGGGGGTCTACCCCATCGACGACCCCGCGCTGACCCCCGTCGGCACGTGGACGTCGCGCACCTCCCCCGACGACGTCACCTATGCCGCCACCACCAACGACGGCGCGCGTTACGATCTCCAGTTCAACGGCCAGCGGATCGAGGTCACCTACAGCACCGGGCCCGACCGCGGCATCTGGAGCGTCGAGATGGACGGGCGGCAGATGCTCGACCCGGACACCGGCGACCCGCTGGTCGTCGACGCCTACAACGCCACCGTCCGCTATGGCGTGCGTCATGCCTTCACCGCCGACGCGCCCGGCATGCACGCGCTCAGCCTGATCAACACCGGCCAGCGCAACCCCAACAGTCAAGGCATTGTGCTGGCGCTCGCGCAGGTCAAGGTGCTGGCACCGATCCGCCAGAGCAACCTGATCGTCATCCTCGGGCTGGTGCTGGCGACGCAAGCGGTAGGCGTCGTCTTCGCCCTGCTCGTGGGGAAGCCGCTCTTCGCCGGCCTGGTGGAGACGATGGACACGCGGCGCAGCATCATCCTGGCCCTGATCGTCTACTCCGTGATTGCCGTGTGGGGCTTCTTCCTCAACTCGGTGATCGAATTCTGGTTCCTGGCGTGGATGGTGGCCATCGTCCAGGGCGGCAGCCAGGCGCTCAGCCGCAGCCTCTACGCCAGTATGTCACCCGCCGTCAAGAGTGGCGAGTTCTTCGGCCTGTACGGGGTGATGGAGAAGTTCTCCGCCATCCTCGGTCCGCTCCTCTTTGCCGGGGCCGCCGCGGCCTTCGATAGCAGCCGCCCGGCCGTGCTCAGCCTGATCGTGCTTTTCTTGGTGGGCATCTTCTTGCTGACGCGGGTGAACGTGGAAGAAGGAAAACGCGTGGCCCAAGCGGAGGACGCGGCGTTGTTGGGGACGTAAGGCTGGCCTACTCGTTTGGATTGACCGAAGCTACCCAGAGCGCGTCGAAGGGTGGCTTCGGTGTTGTTTCCGGACGACCGCTCACGCCAACGTGACGGAGAACGCGAACCAGTTCGAAAACGCGCCGGCGTTCCCGGCCCCGTCGACCGCTTGCACGCGCCAGCGGTAGTAGGTTCCGCACGCGACGTCGATCTCCAATTGGGTCCCGCTCACATTCTGCCATGGACTGCCGCCGACGGGCTGCCAGTTCTCATCTCCGGTGTGGCTTTCTACCTGCACGCGGTATGCGGAGATGCCGCTGGGATCGCTGACGGCGCTCCATACCAACGTGGCGCGTGCCGCGCAGGCGAGCGCAGTCCCCTCGGCCGGAGCGACGAGCCCCGGCGCGGGCGGCGCGGTCGAATCCGGCTCGGACGTCGGCGTGGGGCAGGTCCCGGTGACGCGGATGGTGATCGAGCGCAGCTCTTCGGAGCCGTCGGGGAGCATGATGCGCAGGGTGTGCGTCTCGTCGCTGCACGGGCAGACGCGCAGGTCGCCGATGCCCGGCGTCCCCGCGCCGTCGATGAAAACCGCCTGGACGTTTTCCGTGTGCCAGTGGAGGATGGTGCAGGACCCGGCCGCGATGCGTTCCGCGTCGGCCCAGAATTGGATCGTGGCGGCGGGGGTCGGCGTGGGCGTGGGCGTCGCGGTGGGGCGGGGCGTGGGGGTAAGAGTCGGCATCGGCGTCGACGTGGCCTGGGGCGTGGCGGTGGGAGTGGGCGAGGAGAGCGACGTGGCCTGCGGGACGGCGGTGGGGGATGGCGCGACCGTGGTGGCGGGTTCGCCCACGTGTACGTCGACCGTGGCGGGTGCGCTGATGGTGCCATCGGCGGCGACGGCAACGACTTCGATGGTGTAATCGCCCGCTCCCGGCGGCATCCACGACTGGGAGAAGCGCACCCCGTCGCCCTCGGCGGGTGGGTTTTCCTCGATCAAGTGCAGGTCACCACGCACCCACACCTCGATCCGCGCGATGCCTGCCTGGTGCGCGGCGCGGCCTTCGATCAGAATCGGCCGGTCGACCGGCGATACGAATCCGTCGGCCGGCACATCGATCCAGACGCTGGCTTCCTGAGGAGGAAGCGTGCCGCGGCAGGCGGAAAGGAGCCATAAGAAAACGAGCCAGTGCAGCCAACGATAACACGGCAGACAACGACGCATCGCGTGACCTCCTGTAGCCTTATCCCACTTCCGCCAACACCGCCGGCTAGACGCGCTGCTCCAACCAGCTCAGCAAGTCGCCCACCGGCTCTGCGTGCCCCACATCGTTGTGGCACTCGTGGTAGAAGCCGTCGTATTCACGCAGCTCCTTGTCCTCCAGGGCCACCGTGTCGAAGAAGGCCCGGCTGGCCTGCGGGGGCACGATCCGGTCGGCGGTGCCGTACAGGAGCAGGAGCGGCACGCGCAGCTCTGCCGCGTGGCCCAGCGTCCACGTGATGGCGTCGAGCGCTTCGGTCGTCAGGCGCGCCGTGCCGACGGCGTGCACGAGCGGGTCGTTCACGTAGGCCTCCACGACGGCCGGGTCGCGCGAGATGCCCGCCGCTTCCAACCCCGTCTTCAACGAGAACGTGGGCCAGATGCGGGAGAGGATGCGCCCCAGGAAGATGGCGAAGGGCGATAGGCCCTCCGAACTCAACCCCGGGGCGGAGGCGATCACCCCGCGCAGTCCCTCGGGATGGCGCAACACGAACTCCAGCGCCACCAGCCCACCGAAGCTGTGCCCCATCAAGAAGACGGGCCGGCCGGGTTCTTCCCGGCGCACCAGCTCCAGAAAGGCCTGCACGTCGCCGCGCAGCTCCGTCCAGGCGTTGACGTAGGCCCGCGGCCCAGACGTGCGCCCGTGCCCGCGTTGGTCGTAGGCGTAGACGGCGTAGCCGGCGGGCACCACGCGCGCGACGACGTTGGGGTATCGCCCGCTGTGCTCGCCCAACCCGTGGATGATAACCAGCACGGCCTTTGGCGCGCCGTCGGGCTGCCAGCGTTGGTAGAAGAGCTCCTTATCTCCAACGCCCTTGAATGTCCCTTCGTAATGCTTCATAGGTCTCTCCTTGTTTGGAGTTTAGATAATCATCGGCTCGGTGTACGTGCCGAACACTTCGCGGAAGACGTCCATCATCTCTTGCAACGTGGCGTAGGCGCGCACGGCGTCCAGAATGTAGGGCATGGTATTCTGCGTGCCCTGTGCGGCCACGCGCAGGCGGTCGAGCGCCTGCCCCACCGTGCCGCTGTCGCGCTCGGTTTTGACCTGCGCCAGGCGGGCGCACTGCCGCTCGTATCCCTGCGGGTCCATCGTCAGCAGGGGGATGCGCAGCGGCTCATCTGCCGCGTAGGCATTGTTCCCCACCACGATGCGCCGCCCTTCGTCGATCTCGCGCTGGTAGCGATAGGCGGCGTCGGCGATCTCTTGCTGGAAGAACCCGGCTTCGATGGCTGGGAGCACCCCGCCCAGCGCCGCGACGCGCTCGATGTAGTCGTACACCTGCGCCTCGATCCGGTCGGTGAGTGCCTCGATGGCATACGCCCCGCCCAGCGGATCTACCGTGTTGACCGCGCCCGACTCGTGGGCGATGATCTGCTGGGTGCGCAGCGCCACGGTGACGGCGAACTCGCTGGGCAGCGCCAGCGCCTCGTCCATGCTGTTCGTGTGCAGGCTCTGCGTGCCGCCCAACACTGCCGCCAGGGCCTGGATCGCCACCCGCACCACGTTGATTTCCGGCTGCTGGGCGGTGAGGCTGCACCCGGCGGTCTGAGTGTGGAAGCGCATCCACCACGAACGCGGGTCCTGCGCCTTGAAGGTGTGGCGCATCTCCCGCCCCCAGATGCGGCGCGCGGCGCGGAACTTGGCGATTTCCTCCAGGAAGTCGTTGTGGCAGTTGAAGAAGTACGACAGCCGCGGCGCGAAGGCGTCCACGTCCAACCCGCGCGCCAGTGCCCAGCGCACGTACTCCATCCCATCGATCAGCGTGAACGCCAATTCTTGCGCCGCCGTCGACCCGGCTTCGCGGATGTGGTAGCCGGAGATGGAGATGGTGTTCCAGCGCGGCAGGTGCTGGCTGCCGAATTCGACCGTGTCGGTGACCAGCCGCATAGACGGCTCGGGGGGGAAGATGTACTCCTTCTGCGCGATGTACTCCTTCAAGATGTCGTTCTGGATCGTGCCGCCCAACTGATCCATCCGCACGCCCTGCTTCTCGGCCGCGGCGATGTACATGGCCCAGACGATGGCCGCCGGGCTGTTGATGGTCATCGAGGTGGTCACTTTGTCCAGGGGAATCCCGTCCAAGAGGACTTCCATATCGCTCAGAGACGAGATCGCCACGCCGCACTTACCGAATTCGCCCTCAGCCTCTAGCGCGTCGGAGTCGTATCCCATCAGTGTGGGCAGGTCGAAAGCGGTCGAAAGCCCGGTCTGCCCCTGCTCCAGCAGGTACTTGAAGCGCGCGTTGGTCTCCTCGGCGGTGCCGAACCCGGCGAACATACGCATCGTCCACAGTCGCCCCCGGTGCATCGTGGGGTGCACGCCGCGGGTAAAGGGGTATTCGCCCGGGAAGCCCAGCTTCTCCAAATAATCGTCTCCCACGTCCAACGGTGTGTACAGCCGCTCCACCGGCTCGCTCGACGTGGTGACGAACGATTCGTACCGCTCGGGGTGCTGCTCCAACGTCCTTTTTAGGATATTCTGTTCCCACGTGTCCATCTTATTTTTGAGTGTATGGTGGTATTCCTGGTCCATCATTCTCCCCTGTACAATCTGCGTAACTGCTCAGCTTACGCTTCGCAGTTGCCTTTCCTGCCGCGAAAAGGGGGAGTGGGGGTTTTGCGGTCGGCGCAGCCGACCGCAAAACCCCCTGTTCTCCCTTCGACGCGCCAGGCGGGTAACTGCCAGGCGCACAGCCTGAGCAGTTACCAATCTGCAATCTAATCAGGTTGATTGAGATAGGTTTTGAGGGCCTCGCGGGCGGCGGCGCGCTCGGCGGCTTGTTTGGAGCGCCCTTGCCCTTGCCCGAAGACGTCGTGCCCGACCAGCACCTCGGCGGTGAAGATTTTGGCGTGGTCGGGGCCGCTTTCGTTCACGATGCGGTAGCGCGGCGTGATGCCGGTGACCGCCTGGGCCCATTCCTGAAGGTTGCTCTTGACGTCTTTGTCGGCCTCGAAGGCCAGGATAGTCTCTGCAGCGGGTTCGATCAGCGGGCAGAGCAGGCGTTGCACCGATTCTACGCCGCCGTCGAGGTACAGGGCACCCACCAACGCCTCGAAGGCATCCCCCAGATTGGCGGCCCGGCAGCGCCCGCCGCCGCTCTCTTCCCCGTGCCCCAGCCGCAGCACCTCGCCCAGCGCCAACTGCGCCGAAAAACGGGCCAGCGTCTCCGCCCGTACCAGCGCCGCCCGCAGGCGCGTCATCTCCCCCTCTTTGAAATCCGGGAACCGCTCGAAGATCCACCCTGCCGTGATGAAGCCCAACACGGCGTCACCCAGAAACTCCAACCGCTGGTTGTCTGGCCCGGCCTCCGGATGCTCGTTGACGAACGAGGAATGGGTCAAGGCGTGTTGCAATAGCTTCTGGTCGTTGAACCGATAGCCGATGCGTTTCTGAAATGTTTGCAAATCCACTACGCTGTCTGGCTTGCAAGCCAATGTCTGGTCATCCCAATTGATCACGATCCAACGCCTCCCAAAAATTCATGCCGTCTCTTGACCGTTCAGATGGGGTCATTGCGAGGGCGCGCAGCGCCCGAAGCAATCCCCAAGACGCTACTTCGAAAATAGGCCGCGTTCTTGCTCCCGCCGGGTCACGGACCCGGCGGTGGCGCGGAGTAAAAATGTGCTCTCTTATGGTAGCACGGAACGGGGAGAAGGGCAATTCACGCCCCGTGCAGAGCGGCCGACTTGAACCCGCTCCCCGTGAGGACGACGACGGTCGTTCCCCCCAGCCGGTCGCGCAGGTGGTCCAACGCCGCCAGCGCCACCGCCGAGGTCGGCTCGACGTAGAGCCCCTGGTGGGCCAGCTTCCGCTGCGCTGCCAGGGTCGCCTCGTCCGCCACCGCCACGAGCGCGCCGCCGCTCTCGCGCACTGCGGCCAGCACCTCTGGCCCGCGCAGCGGTACGGCGATGCGCACCCCCTCGGCCACGGTCGCCCCCTCTTCCACCGGTTCGACCGTACCCGCCCCACGCGCCCACGCCGCCACCAGCGGCGCACAGGACGCCGCCTGCACGCCGAACAGACGCGGCACCTGCGCGATGCACCCCGCCGCTCGCAGCGCCTCGAACCCCTCCGCCAGCCCCAACAGCAGCGTCCCGTGCCCGGCCGGCACCACCACCGCGTCGGGCGTGCAGACGTCCCATAGCTCGAAGGCGATGGTCTTCATCCCGTGGTGGATCAGCGGATGGTAGACGTGGCTGGCATAGGCCGCCCCGACCTCGGCCGCTGCCAACACCGCCCGCGCCGCCTCGATGCGCGGGCCGGGCACCGCCGCCACGCTCGCGCCGTAGGCCGCGATCTGGGCCTGCTTCACCGGCGAAGCGTGCGCCGGAACGTACACCGTCGCCCGAATGCCCGCGCGGGCCGCGTAGGCTGCCAGACTGGCCCCCGCATTGCCCGACGAGTCCTCCACCACCGCACCGACCCCCGCCGCTGCCAGAGCCGTCATCAACACCGCCGTCCCGCGATCCTTGAACGAGCCGGTGGGGTTGAGGAACTCGCACTTCAGGCGCAGGGGCAACCCGTCCCACGTCAGTTCGACCAGCGGCGTGCCGCCTTCGCCCAACGTGACCGGCGCGGCGCTCTCCGGCAGCGGCAGCGCGTGGCGGTAGCGCCACAGCGTGACGTCGCCCGGCGTCACGCGGCCGGGATCGAAGGCGGGCGCGCCGCGCAAGGCCAGCGGGCCGCCACAGTCACAGCGGAAACGCAGCGGGTCGAAAGGGGAGCGCTGTCTACAGCGCAGGCAGTGAAGTTGCATGCGGCCTCCTCAACGTCCTGGGGGGTACGCGTGACGATGCCATATAGTGTACATCACAATGTGGGGAAGGACAACTTCGCGGGTAACTGCTCAGGCTGTGCGCCTGGCAGTTACCCGCTTGGCGCGTCGAGGGGAGAACAAGGGGTTTTGTGGACGGCGAATCCGTCCGCAAAACCCCCACTTCCCCCTTTTGCGACGGGAAAGGCAACTGCGAAGCGTAAGCTGAGCAGTTACCTTCGCTGCAGCTTTGTATCGGCTCGGCCAGGCAAATCACGCTTCAAGCGCGAGGGCGCATTGTCGTTGCCCCCAACGGCACGTGACCTGCACTTGGCTGTTTGAGCTATGTGTGGTAGAATACGTTGAGTAAAGTAGGTTTCGGCTCACACATTAAGGACTGCCCAGACTTGCGAGACTGGGCGGTCTTTTTTTCTACCAGTTACATTACACGTAACTTCTCAATAAAGCGGGGAGAACATGGGGGTTTTGCGGGCGGCGAAGCCGCCCGCAAAACCCCCACCCCCCACTTTTTGAGA
>JAFGOJ010000438.1 GCA_016926575.1 Anaerolineae bacterium
TGCGGTTTACCTTCCGGTTCCCCCGGACCCCTTCCGCAAATGGGCCTGGGTTAATGCCTCAGGCGGTCCCTCTTGTTCCGCCCGGTCAGGAGACCGGGCGGAACGGCGGGTCAGGAGACCCGCAACGACAAGGGCCATTTTCGCCCCTTGGTTGTGAGCGTAGCGATCATGGATTCTACTTCTACGACTTGTCGGGTAGCGGGTAACTTGGTATACTGTAGCCGATTCATCTACTTTATGGAGGAATGCCGTGCCGATCTACGAATATCGTTGTCAAGACTGCCAGCGCCGCGTTTCGATCTTCTGGCGCACGTTTTCGGAGGCCGAGGGCGGCGATCCGGTATGCCCGCGCTGCGGCGGTACGCATCTCACCCGGCTGGTCTCCCGCGTGCGCATGATCCGCGCTTCGGGCAACCTGATGGACGCGGACGACCCCTCTTTCCTAGACAATTTCGACGAAAACGACCCGCGCTCGATGGGGCGGATGATGCGCCAGATGGCGGATGAGACGGGGGAAGACCTGGGCCCGGAATTCGAGGAGGTCGTGGGACGCCTGGAGTCCGGCGAGGACCCCGAAGCCATCGAGAAGTCGATGCCGGAGTTGTTGGGGGACGAGGGAGTCGGCGGCGGCGATTTCGATTTTTAAGCGATCACAGTCACCCACACGTGGGCGGGCAGGCGCCGAGATGCGCCAGCACCACGGCTTGAACCTCTGCCTGGACGGTTTCCACGGCCCGGTTGCCATCGATGATACACCACCGGGTCGGTTCCATTTCAGATAGCGCCAGGTATCCCGCCCGCACCCGCTGGTGGAATGCCAGCGCCTCCTGGTCCAGTCGGTTCCACTCCCCGCTGCCCAGCAGCCGCCGTTCCAGACCTTGGTCGGGCGGGAGATCCAGGTAGAGCGTCAGGTCAGGCACCAGCCCGCCCGTGGCGAAGCGTGTGATCTCCCGCAACGCGGGCAGGTCCAACTGCCGCCCGTAGCCCTGGTAGGCGAGCGAACTGTCGTAGAACCGGTCGCAGAGCACCACCTTTCCTTCGGCCAGCGCCGGCCGGATCACCTGGTCCACCAACTGCGCGCGAGAGGCGGAGTAGAGCAAAAACTCCGCCCGCGGGGTCATGTCGGTATTGGCGCAGTCGTGCAGGACGGCGCGGATCTGGTCTCCGATAGGGGAGCCACCCGGTTCGCGCGTCGACACGACGGCGTACCCCTGCTGGCGCAGGACGTCGGCCAACAGGTGCGCCTGGGTAGTCTTACCGCTGCCGTCTGGCCCTTCAAACGTAACGAATAGACTCACGTGTCATTACTCCTGAAAGATCGTCACCCGGCGGTGCGGTTCCTTGCCCTGTGACCGCGACGTCAGGTCGGCATCGCGGGCCATCTCGTGCTGCAAGCGCCGGGTGTAGGCATTCTGGGGGGCCAGTTCCACCTCCGGGATGCCCGCCTGCACCTGGCGAATGGCATCCTCCGCCTCGTGCATCGCCTGGTCCAGAGGATCGACCTGCTCGTCCCCCAGTTCGAACAGATCGCTCAGGCACGTTTCCATCTGGGCGACCGTGTTGGCGCGCAGGACGTAGATGGGCAGACCGCGTCGTTCGGCGTCCACGATGATGCGCGGGCGCTTGCGGTAGAAGGCCTTGGTGGTGACCATCACCTGGGATTGGCCCAGCTTGTCGGAGATGTAGACGGGCACCTGCATACGCTGGGCTGCGCGCTCCAACCGGTTTCGAGCGACGCCGTAGGGGTAAATCCTGACCGTTTCGACAGCCTCGCGCGACTTGGGCGCCGGGCTGATGACTCTCTTGGGATCGAGCGCGCCTTCTGTCGCTCTGGGGGCCCGATTTTCGGATTGCACGTCGCCTTCCGCGTCGCGGTAGCGCAGTTCCGCCTGAAGCGGCTTGCCGCGCAGCATAGTGTCCACCGATTCGGCCACGTTGTGATGGATCAGCAACCGCTGCCGGTCCTGGAGTTCGATCAGCACGTCGAACGTGGGTGGGGCGCGTCGTTCGAGGATCGTCTTCTGCGTGCCGCGGCGGCGCGCTTCCTCGTCCGAGAGCGTCACGCTCTCGATCCCGCCGACCAGGTCGGAGAGGGTGGGGTTGAGGAACAGGTTGTCCAGCGTATTGCCGTGCGCGGTCGCGATCAGTTGGACGCCGCGCTCGGCGATGGTGCGCGCGGCCAGTGCCTCCAGTTCGCGCCCGATCTCGTCGATGATGATCACCTCGGGGTTGTGGTTCTCCACGGCCTCGATCATCACTTCGTGCTGGAGGGAGGGCATCTCCACCTGCATGCGCCGCGCGCGGCCGACGGCGGGGTGGGGGATGTCGCCGTCGCCACCGATTTCGTTGGACGTGTCGACCACGATCACGCGTTTCGTCTCGGCCAGCACCCGCGCGGCCTCGCGCAGCATCGTCGTCTTGCCGACGCCCGGGCGGCCCAGCATCAGCGTGCTCTGCCCGCTCTCGATGATGTCCTGGATGATGGAGATTGTGCCGTAGACCGCACGCCCGACGCGGCAGGTCAGCCCGACCACGTCGCCGGCGCGGTTGCGAATGGCGGCGATGCGGTGGAGCGTGCGGGCGATGCCGGCGCGGTTGTCGGCGTCGAACTCACCCACGCGTTCAACGACGTAGTCGATCTCGGCGCGGCTCACTTCCGTCTCGCGCAACACGATCTCCCCGTCGGTGTAGCGGGCCGTGGGCACGCGCCCCAGGTCAAGGATCACCTCCAGCAGCTCGTCGCGCCGGTCGATGGTCTCGATGGCGTTTTGTACGTCGCCCGGCAGGACCGAGAGGAGGGCATTCAAATCGTCTGTAATATGGTTGGAATCTTTCATACTGAGCTTCTTCGTCTGCATGGTCTGTTATTTTAATGCGGTCATTCCGTATCGCGTCAACGATGTCATCGATTTGCACAGGTTGTCATTTCGTAACTGCTCAGCGTGCGCTTCGCAGTTGCTTTTCCTGCCGCGAAAAAGGGGTAGTGGGGGTTTTGCGGGCGGCGAAGCCGCCCGCAAAACCCCCGTCTTCCCCCTTCGACGCGCCCAGCAGGTAACTGCCAGGCGTACAGCCTGAGCAGTTACATCATTTCAA
>JAFGOJ010000439.1 GCA_016926575.1 Anaerolineae bacterium
AACCTGCGGGAGGGTGGGCATTTTCTGCCCTTTGTGGTGGCCGGGCCGCTACGCGGCCTAAGGCCGTGGCGACTGCTTCGAAAATAGAGCTCGTTCCTGTGGTGGTAGGCGCGCGATTGAATCGCGCGCCTACCACCACCAGACAATGTGCTCCCGCCGGGTCCGTGACCCGGCGGCGGCGTGGGTCGTGGACCTGCGCCGAGCGGGCGTCACGCTGAAAGTAGGTCACGCTTGCAGCGTGACACCCATACCAGGCATGGTCACGTTTCCAACGTGACCTACATTTTCGCTCCCCACCGAGGGAACCCGCGATTCCCCCGCACCCCTTCCGCAAAAAGGTTCCGGTCAACGCCGCCGGCAATTCGTACTGTCTTGTCCCCGCCGGGTCACGGACACACCGTGGACGTGGGCATGATGGGCGTGGACGTGATGGGCATAGGCGTATGCGTGGGCGTATCCGCAGGCCGGGGCGTGGGCGTGACTGTTGGCCTCCCCGGCTCCACCGTAATCGGTGCGGGGATGGACGTATTCGTAGGCGTCACGGGAGTGGGCGTATCCGTGGGTCGACCTGGCCTTACCGTAACCGGCGTGGAAGTAAACGTGGGCGGTACGTCCGTAGGCGTAGGACTCGGCCTCGGCGTCGGCGTGACGCGCACGACCCACCCCGACACGTTCAACCTCAGGTGATCCTGGTCGTTCAGAAAGAACCCCCTGATCTGAAACATCCACTCCCCCTCGATCTCCCCCTCCGCCTGCGCCAGGGTAAACCCGAGCACCACCTCCACCGTCTCACCCGGGTCGACCCACATGTCTCCCCCTTCTGCGCGGAACTCCGCTTCCACCGGTTCCAGCCCTTCGACGCGCACCACCACCACGCTCCCCGTCTCCTCCGCCGCGTCTGGTCCCACGTTCCACGGGCACCTCCCCATGTTGGTCACCTGCCACACCGCGTAGATGGCCGGTTCGGCGCTGCCGACCACGTACTGCGTCCCCCGCGCCGGAGACAACTCCGGCCTGTCTGCAACCGTCAATGCGTACTGCGCCCTGGCATTACATTCCCCCGCCACCGCCACCGCCGTAGCCGTAGCGTCGACGGATGCACGCTCTATGGCTTGCACCGTGGCCGTCTGGTTGGCGGCGTCCGCGATGGCCGTCGATGCGGCGGCCTGGGCCGCTGCCGTCTCGTAAGATGAAGTTGCGAATGCGTCCTGCGTTACCGCAGCCACGGCCTGGCGCGTCGCCTCGATCCGCTGGTAGAACCTATCCGCGCCCCAAAACGCGCCCAGCAAGAGCAAAATGACGCCAGCGGCAATCCCGACCAGCACTCTACGACTAAATCTCTTCGGTGCCAGGTCGGCATACGCCTGCGCAGCCTCGGCGTGCAGCGCGCGCCACTCTGCGAGGACGTCTTCCGGCAATTCGGAGAAAGATTCTGTCATATCGCTTTCCTCTCGCTCTCTCCCACTATCTCATATGGGGTTTGGTGGCTTGCGGTCTCGATTCATCATGCTGCACTTTTGGGAGCTGTAGGCGGATCTCGGGCTGTGCCTTCTCGCGAGACAACCGGCCGCCGCCCGGCAGGCGCTTGAACCGCCCACCAACATCTCCCACGGCAGGCGCGGTGGCGTCGATGACCACCTTCCACAGCGCCCGTACTTCATCTGGGCGCGCCTCTTCGGCCAGCTCGTCGACGCCGCGCACGATCGCCTCACGCGCCGAGCGGGCAATCGCCCCGGTTTGGGGCACCAGCAACACATCCCGCTGCAGCCGGTCGACCGCCGTCGAGCGCTCCTCCAGAATGCGGGCCACCTGCCCTCCCAACGCCTGCACCAACTGGCCGCGCAGGCTTTCCGGCGCTGCCAGCAGCACTTCCCGTTGCGGCTTCAACAGCCAGAGGGAGAACTCCTTCAAGCGCGGCAGATACGCAGGCGTTTCGATCCGCTCGTACAGCCGCTGCAGGCCGGCCATCGCTTCCGCCCTCCTGTAATGCACCTCCACCTCTTCCAGAGACTGGGCCAGGGTCTGGTGTAGCCCAATCTCATCTTCAAGCAGCGCCAGATGGTTCGGGACTTGTTCCGTCGCTTGCTCCGTCATTTGTTCCATCGCCGGTTCCGTCGCTTGTTCCGAGGTCTCCAGGGCGATGTCCTTTCTCCAAGGAGTCAAACCCAACCTGGTCCACACGTCGTTCAGCGCTTTGATATGCCCATCGAACCGGCGCGCGGCATCTGCCGCCGCCTTGACGGCAACCGGGTCGTAGGGCGTCGACATTGGCTGTGTGGGCCTGGCATCGTCCGCTGTTGCTTCTGTCGCATCTCCACGGTGCGCCTCGGCCCCTGCTGCCTCGTCCACCACCGAATTATTGCGCGCTTCTTCGACGGGAACGCGGCTGACAGCCCGGTCGGCCGCGTGGCCCTGCTCCACCAGCCAGTCGATCTCAGCTTCCCAATCCTCCAGCGCATTCGAGTCCAGGGCCGCTTTCAACTCGGGGTACTGCAGACCGGCAGGCAAAGGCGGCAGGTCGATCCAGGGCCGCCCCTCCGCATCCCGCTGCTGGTGCAGCCCGCGGTTCAACACGATCAGGTGGCGGAGAATCGTACGCGCCCGGAGCAAGTCGTCGGTGTTTCCCGCACGCAGCAAAACATCCGCAATTCGATCGCGCAAGGTGGGTAGAGATTCAAGGCCGGGATGCGATTTGCTTTCTAGGGTAGTCCACCAGACCAATTGCCAATAGAGGCGAAGCAACGGGAGCGGATCCGTCTCCAACTGATTTTTTTTCCATTGCTGGTCTTTTTCGTACAGTGCTCGCCCAAGTTGGTGTGCCCACCTGGATGTAGCCTTTTCCAACTCGTGTTTGAGATCTTCCCATTTGGACACAGCCTGTTCCAACTCGCGCTGGAGGTCTGTCTGCCGATCGCCAAGGTGGAAAGTGGGCGACTGTTCCGCAGCCATCGTGCGCTGTTTGTCCATCAGTACGGCGTAGTTGTCTGCGGAGGGCGTATCATGCAAGACCCGTTCCATCTCTGCCGCGCGCTTCACGTCGGCGAGGAAGGCGCGCAGGTCGTCTGCCGGAACGTCGGGGTGATTGGGCAGCCGGATTCCTGCCGCTTCCCGGCTGGCATCGACAAACGAACGGTTCGCTGCCAGGCTTTGGGCCAGCTTGCGCATCGCCGCTTCAGCCGCAAGTCGCGCGTCGAGTTCTACGGCATACTTCGTCAACTCGTCCCATACCGGCGGGCGCAGGCTTTCAGGGACAACCTGTTGCAACCAGCGGGCTCTCTCGACGGCCTCTTTGAAAACTTCTTTGGAGCTACGTTCGCGTATCAGTTTCTTATCCGCATCGATCCGGTCGCTCACATACCGGTCGAGGTAGCCAGTCAAATCGTTCCGCCAGGTGGCTGCTGCCTCACGCAGCGTGGCCCAGCTTTCTTCTATACTGGTCAAGACGCGTAGATCGACATCCAGGCAGCGCACCGTCTCGGCAAAGTCAACGCCCCCCATCCAGAAAGGGTATTGACCGGCAGGCGCTTCCACGTCCCGGCGGACGGCCACCGCTTGATCGACGCGCAGCGCCATCTGCTCCAGGCGTTCGGCTCCCGGCAGGCCCTGAAAAAGCTGTTTGCCCTGATCCAAGAGTGTCTTAGCCTGCTCGAAATCGGTGAGCACTTCCACGTGCGTGCGCCAGCGCCGACCACACTCTTCTACAATCGAACGGGCACGAGGATTGGGGTCGTCTTTCAGCAAGCCGATCATTCCCTCCAGGTCCTCGAACGCCAATGTCCTCTTGAGAGCTTCCTCTGCACGGCCTATGAGCGCCAGTCGGTGTTGAGCCTCCTCACGCCACTCTCCTTCCTCGTCGGTGAGGCGCAGGCCCTGAGTTTCCATTTCCTCCAGGGCCGCGAGGATGGACGCGTAATCGCCCTTGGGGTGCGCCGCTTCGATCTGCCGGCGAGCCTCCTGCGCGCGGTCGATCTGGCGCTGCAGGCGGTTCAACTCCGCCAGCAAATCCTCGCGGATACGAAACAAGGGCACAACGGCGTAGTTGAAACTCTCCCCCCCAGGCAAGCCGGTCAAGAGACGGTTGTTCCACCCCAGCGGCTGCTGAAGCAGATTCTTCGCGCCCTCGAAATCCCGCGCCCAGACGAGTTGACGGACGTTCTCTACAATGCTTCGAGCGCGATGTTCGTACTGGTTGGCCATCTGCGCTTCGGCCAATACAGCTTCTGCTTCTGGGTCGCCCGGATTCAGGCGATCCGCCTGACGTGCCAGCGGGAGCGCCTCTCCGTACTCCCCCTGGCGACAGTACCCTTTGGCCTTTTCCAGCGCGTCGCTGGCTTGATTGCGCGTTTGCGCCAGCTCGAGCATCTCACGCTGGCGGTCTATGGACTCCTTCAGGCGGGATTCGGCGCGGCGGCGAAGCGCCTGCGCACGATATTGGCCTGGGTCGACCCTCAAGATCTCCTCGAACGTGTTCAGCGCCAGGCGGAACGCCTCTGCCGCATCCTCGTAGGCCTGAGACGCGGCCAACGCATTGTCGAGCCGCTCGCTGTTGCGCCCTTGTTGGAAGGCTGCTTCCCCACGCCCCATACTCGTATCAGCGTCGCCATATTGCGTGAAGAAACGCCGGCGCTGCTGCAAGCGTCCACGTTCTGTTTCCAGCCGGTCGCGGATATCCGGTTCCAGTGGTGCCAACTCCTGGGCCTGTTGCAGCTTTTGGAGGGCTATCTCTACGTTGGCAATGTGCGCTTTTTCTATCTCCAACCAATTCGGAGCGAGCGCTTCTGCGGGCCGTGGTTCGGACTGGCCGATATCGTCCACCGCTTCCTGGCTGAGAAGACCTGCCTGAGCCAGACTGCTCATAGCCTGAACAGGGGGCGTATCCCACATCTCCGGGGCCAAGTCTGCTAACTCATTGACGGATTGCAGCACTTCTATCCAACGGTGATTGATCAACGCCGTCGCCGCCCGATCCAACGCCGCCCATTCGGACGTTTTGCGAATGTCGATGCCGTGTCGCTGTTGTTTCAACCGATCGCCGGACTGCGCCAGGCGATAGAAGATGCGGGCCAGACGCGCCGAATCGCTATCTGGGGGCAGAATGCGCGTCTGTTGCTCGAATTCCTCCGCCGCCTGGCCGTACGCGCCGGTGCGAAGCGTGCCCCTGGCAAAAGCGATAGGCTCCCACGTCTTTTTTTCCAACTCTTCGCGCGCCTGGCCGGCCCACATTTCAAACGACCGCCGCATCTCGGTAGGCGGGTCGAACCGCAGCGCCAGGTCGGAAATAGCCAACACGCGGTCGTGTCGCCCTTGCGGGCGAGCGTGCCAAAACCGATCCTGCAGCCGGCCCAAGGGGTTGGACGCCTCTGTGTGTCGAAGCGTCTCCAACCACCAGGCCAGATCGGCGTGGATGTCGTCCGCACGTTGGTAGCGCCGCTGAGGATCCCTGTGGAGCAATCGCTCCAGAATCTGGCGTGTCCCTTCGGTCAACTGATCCCATCCCGGCACTCCCAAGCCGAGCCGGGCGGGCGGTTGACCGTCTTGCCCCAAGCGCGCGTGAACGCCTAAGAAGAAATAGAAAAGATGCTGCCCTAGGAAAAAGAGGTCCTGCGTCTGATCTGCCACATCCCCCGTTATGTTCCAGTCGATCACTTTGAGATCGAGCTTGTCTGGTTCGATCCATTGCAGGCGAATGCGGTCGGCTTTCGTCCGGGGTTCGAAATCCTTGAGCGCCATACCTGCCCGGTGAGTGGTCGAAACGACCGAGGCAATGGCCGAAGCGATGGAAACCATCCGCCGTTCGTCGTCCAGTGAGGTAATAGCAAACAGTTCGAAGGCAGGGGGAGCCGCCTCTTGTACAACGAACGGCTGCTCCGGTCCCAGTTCACCATAGTCAAACAGCGCAACGATATGACGTTGAAGAACGGTCTGTCGAGCCCATTGAAGGCGTGCTGCCAGCGAGTTCGCGCGTTCCCACTCTGGAGATTCGGCCTGGTTGAGCAAGGCCAGCACCTCTCCCTCACGCCGCACGGCCTCGATTCTGGAGAAATCCTCGCTAAAATCGTCCCGCACCACTTTGACAACAACAGAGGCATCTGGGACAGCCGTCGGGGCGGCCAAGTAGACATCCGCTACGGCCCCCTGACCCAGGCGTTTGCGGATACGATAACGCTCCCCCCCCAGCAACACGAGCTCATCGGTCTCGAACTTCATAAGTGGAACTCCTGAGAGATATAATCGACAAACGCAACCTGACCATTCTGACACGCCGCCACCAACGTGTGCGCCTGGGCAACGGCCAACTCGTTGATCGTAGATTTGAGAACCACGCCGGAGGCCAGCGTTCGCCCGGTATGGGCATCGATGGCCGCTATTTCCCCTCCGTATCCGACACCGGCGAAGAGAAGCGGTTGCTCTGCATCGGCGGTCAGCGCGGTGACGGGCACATCGAAACTCCGCTCCCAGATCACATCGTCCAACGCGGCAGTGTAGACCACCAGGCGGCGCGAAGATGGCGTATTCACGGTCACCGCTACCGCGTGTGTGTTGGGAAGCACCGTCACCCTTGTGATCATCCCTTCGACGTATTGATAAGCGCACACGGACGCGCTGCGCGGTTCCAGCGCGGCCAGGCGATTCGTGCCTGAAGTCGCGCTGCCGACGTACAGATATTCTCCGCCGGCATCGAGGGCCACCGACCACAACCGTGCTTCCGTGGCGTTGCCCTCATCGGGGTGCCGCCGCCATAGAACTTCCCCATCCGTTCGCAGCACTGCCAACCCCGGGCCGAGGTGTCCGACCGCCAACAGTTGCGATTGAGCCGACAAGGATATCGTATGGATGTCCTTCGCCTCATAGATGGTCTGCGCCTTATAGCTCAACGCCTCTTCTGACCGCTCCAGCGCGAGGCGAATCACCATGCCCTCACGCGCTGCCACGTAGAGCTGATCAAAGCCGGCGGAGCCGATGATCCGGCGGACCGGCATGTGCCAGTCCGCCGGAGGATACACGAGCAACTCGCGCCCTGTCGCATCCAAAACGGTCACACCATGCTCTGAACCGACGGCGGCAAGGCGACCATCGCTTGGCAGCGCCACAGCGTGTGCAGCGCTGCCAAGGTTGACGAAGCGGCGGATTTCCAGCCGACCGCTCATCTGCTACTTGCCTGGTTCAACAGAAGCGCAATCTCTTCTTGTAAGATCAAGTGCATCACGGTGCCCATATCGATGACGCGGCGCGCAGGGCTACCCTTGAAACCGCTGCGAGAGTTTCCATCCAGGTCCTTCGCCTGGCCGGTCACCCATTCCATCAAGAACGGTTGCAGGTATTGCTCCACGCGTCGCCGCGAATTGTCTGCTTCGCGCTTTTTCCTGTCCGGGACCTCGCTCGGAGAGGGTCCAAGCCCTTCGGCGAAACGATTGATCGCCCCATTAACTTCCAACAGTGATAGCGTCAGGGGCGTCTCGATATATCCAAGGGAAACGCCCTGGCGAGCGAGGTCTTCGACGATGGTGGTGACCATTTCCGAAGGCACACCCGGTTTTTCGGTCGCTTTGAGCACAAAGTTTTGCAGCGCGTTGAGGTAGAGACGCGCCATCTGCTCTTCAGCGGCCACCGTGCGGAAGCGAGGGTCCAGCTCCTGCACCTGCGTGCTCTGGCTCAAGGGCATTTGGCGGCCGTTCAACGTCAAGAAAATCTCGACGCTCTCCCGCCCGTCCTTATCCGTATACCGCCCTCTGTCGATCAGCCCATAGGCGCATGCCAGTGTAAAGGCCTTCAGTTTGGCCTCGTCTCCCATCGCTATGACCACCTCGGGCGCCAGCGGGCGCAGGCGGTTTTTGGGCTCTCCGAGCGATTCGATCCGCCCCTCGTAGCCCGTGGCCACCTGTTCCTCCGGGAACAGGTGCAGCCCTTCCCGCCCTTCGTATAACTTGCGCCGGTAATCCGCCTCGCAGCCCCTGAACTGGTCCACAGCGCTGAGCCGCACGCCGCGCGCGACCTCCACAACGGTGCAGGCCACCAGGCTTTCGGCGGCGGTGTTGACGTTGAACCCTTGATGACGTAGCGTGTTGTACACCTCTTCCAGGAATTCGCGTCCCTCGTCGTTGGCTTTAGACAGGTTGAAGGAAACGTACCGTTCGTGGTTCAGCACCTTCTGCCCGTTCGAAGCGGGGTTATAGCGCAGGAATGGTTGGTCGACTTGTTTGGCATAGTTGACAAGCCCGGTTGGGGAAGAATGAGATGCCAATCGCTCGGCAATGGTGACATTTTCGCGGACGATCTGGAACAGGTCTTTGGCGCCGGCGAAGAACTTGCGGGCGATTTCCTCGGGCCCCAGCGCTTCTTGCGCCCACATCGTCGACAGCTTGTAGTACAACGGGTCTTCCTCTTCCTTCCGCTGCCACACCATCCCCGTCTCGCCCCGCACCTGGCCTAGCACATGCGACCCCACCATGCCGGAATGCTGCGGCAGCCGG
The DNA here is from genome assembly GCA_016926575.1 of Anaerolineae bacterium. GTDB lineage: Bacteria > Chloroflexota > Anaerolineae > B4-G1 > DUEL01 > JAFGOJ01. Next base: position 8,472 of record JAFGOJ010000439.1, read on the forward strand.
TACAGTTGATCCTCGAACGCGTCATCGGTCACATAACGCCGAACGCGAATCTGGCGTTTCTCCTCACGATGTTGCTTGTGGACACGCTCCCAGTGCGCCAGTATTTTATCCACTTCTTGCAGCGTCGCCTGCCAGTTCTCCAACTCCAACGCGGCTTGATCCAGCACGCTGGGCTGGCCATCTTGGTCTTTCTCATCGGCCCCCAGCGCGTTCAACACGTCCAACACAACGCGATAGACGCGTTGGTGAAGCGACAATTGCATCTTATCGTAAAACAAGCCGATGTAGGCATCCTGAGCTTTGCGTGCTTCGGGCTTGCCGAGGATGGCGCGCGTCTTGGTATCTTTGGTATCGTACATCCAGGTGATGGTGTCTCGCAATTGCTCGTTGATCTGGCGCAAGCGGTCGTCGATGCGGATCGTGCGGTACTCTTTATCAAGATCGGCTTTGAATTCAACCAATTTGGCTTTCAACGAAGCAACCATCGCCTGGGCAAAAGGCAGCCGCGCCGCCGCCAGCATCTTGGAATTCGGATCACGGCGATTCAGCGCACTCAACAACGCTGCATCCAGCGCCTCGGAAAAACGCTGCCGGAGGGCACCGCGATAGCGCGCCAGGATTCTATCCCACTGCCCGTCTTCCCGAGACTCTTCGTCGTCAGGGTCGAGCTGTTTCCCCAGGCAATCATCCATCGCCGTTTCGCCAAAGTCCAACAGGCGTTCGTACCCCTCGTCGTAGGTTTCGTGCTTGTAGTCCCCTTCCTTCGTCGGCGTCAAGTTGTCGTGGATGTAGGCCAGCCACTCGTCCAAGTCCTTGTAATCCTCAGCGAATGCCGTCTCCGATAGCGCGATCAAGTTGAACAGGCCAGGCCAACTGGGGTCAATGCTGTCAGGAGTCATCTTGCGCGTCACAGCAATGGCTTTCTGAGTTACGCCTGGATTGACCTTTCCCCCAATGCTGCTTTCAGCGAAAATTCGCTCGACCTCTTTCAGAGCGCCGTCTTCCACGCTGCTGCGGGTTTTCCGATTGGTGAGCGGCAAGAACTGGCGCGCCATCATCTCGCGCAGGAAGCGGTAGCTGAAACTCTCGATCACGTCGTCGACGGGGAAGAGATAGGTCAGCACGTTGAAACTGCTGTACATCCACCCTTCTTCTTTGTTGTAATGCTGGCCCGCGTTCGCGCGCAGCGTGGCCATCGAATCGCCCATGTTCTCATCGACGTGGGCCATGATAAAATCGGCGATCACGGGGAAAACCCCGGTCTTCGGATCGCCACTCAGGTCGAATTCACCCACCGCGCTCGGGCTGGCCGTGTCGACCAGGTAGACGTGGTCCAAAGGCTGGTTGGTGCTCCAGGTAATCGACCGGATATCTTCATCGTAGCGAATCATATAAGGCAAGTGAGCGCCATGGGTGCGGATGAAGCGGTCCATCTCCCGCAATGCCGCGTAAGAGTTGGGTTTCAGGTTGCTGGAGTCCTTCATATCGTTGACGTAGGTACTGAACGCATCGGGGAGCACCACGATTGCGGAGACGTCAACCGACTGCCAGCGCGTGCGGTTCGTCTGCACGGCGTGGCGGACCAGGTTCGCCACATCGATCAAGAAACCGGAACCCGTGCCACCGGCGACCGAGCCGACGATGAAGACGAGCCGTTTGCTTTGCTCTTTCCTAACATCGTCGAGTTGTCGCGGCTGATCTTCCGGTTCGCCATAGATGCGCGCAATCCCATCGGTGATGGCCGACAGGATGGGGTCCTTCCAACGTTGGAAGACAGCCACCCGGCCCACTGGGCGGCGCTGCTGCGCCCCGCCCCGGATGTCTCGCTCCGAAGGCCCCAAAATGCGCTCGAGTTTATCCTTCTCGAGCCAGGTCATGTACGGCGCAACATTCTCGGAAGCGATGTCCCCAAAGATTGTATCCATCGTGACGCCCGGCCTGCTGACCACGTGGCGGAATTCGGGTTCGCGCCGCCTTTCGTCGAGGAGCGCATTCAATTTCGTGCCTGCAAAGCTGTCCTCTTCGCGCAAGTCGTCCGTGTCCAACGAAAGCAGCACGATGTTATCCGGCACGCGGCCGTAGGTTTCCTCTAGCCTTTCCTTCAAGATCGTGAGAGCCGTCTTCCCTGATCCTCCCACGCCAATTGCAAGCACTCTCTTAGACATATTTTTTCTCCTTACCTTGATTGATCTACACTCAACTCAATGCATTAGCGCAACTTGCCGCGGTCCAAACCGACCTTGAGCGTTACATCGGTTTGGCTCGTATAAACAGGCACCGGATTTGGATCATTATCAAACGTTGTAGGCTTACTCCCCGACATCAATACGACTTTGCTGCCTTCTTTCTTGACGACGAACTCCCCTGGCTGAAGGTCCTTGACATAGATGTCATCCTTCTTGTCTCCTCCAATCGTGATTTGATTCTTCCGCTTTTTTCTTCCGATGCTGTAGACATCCCTGGGCTGCTCCGGTCGATTTTTCCCAGCGCGGCAAACCAATACGTAGCCCTTGGGAGGTGGGGAGAGTGTGATCCTGACCAGCGGCCACACGACGAAAATCAGCAGTGCCAGCAGGCCCAGGGCCAGCACACCCGCGGCAATCCAAAACCAGATCGGCGGTGGACACCCGGCGAACATCTCCAGCCCAGAATCGCCGGGGCAGCTATCCACCAGATCATTCTGCCCATCGCCGTCGCTGTCTGGGATTGGCGTAGGCGTAGGGGGAGGCGGCGGAACAGGAGTGGGAGTTGGCGTGGGCGTACAGGGCAATGCAATCACCTGGACCTGAACGTCGCGCTCCGAGGGTGCCAGCGCGTTCCCATCCGGCCCTCGTGCGACCAACCTCAGGCGAAAACTCGATTCCGCCGTCGAAGAACAGGAGAGACCGGAAAGCAGCGGTGTGCAGAGATCGGCCATGTCACCAACGAACGTGTTCTCACCACTGCGCGTCAGGGTTACCTCCACCCCACTGCCGAACACCCTCAAGAACGCCGTGTTCATGTCGGCAATCTCTGCGTCACCGACAGTTACCGTCATCGTCGCCGGCGCGCCTGCCTGGCAGATGATCGGAGAAGGCGTCACATCCTGAATGAAGACCCCGCGCCCGGAATCGACCAATAACCGAGCCACCGTGACCGGCACCCGTTCGCCCTCTCCTTCGTTTGCTTGACCCGCCTCGAACACGAACGTGTAGCGACCGGCTTCCGACAGGGCATTAGGATACGTACTGTAATCGTAGGTGATTTCGTACACGCCTTCAGCGTCAGGAACCAGATCGGCCGGGATGCGCATTTCAGCTTCGCTGCCATCGGGATGAAAAACGACGCCGTGAATGGGTTGCGGATCCGGCACCGGCAGTCCACCTTCATCCATCAGCCTGAAGCGAATGACCAACTCCTCGATGGGTGAGTGGCGATCCACGGCGAGATAAACATTCGTCACATCCGTCAAGCTGACGACCGGCGCGTCAAAATCGATGTTGTATGCCCCCTGGCGGTCGAGAAACACCATGACCGGAGCGTCAGAGCGAATCGTCCACACGTCATCCACCAGCGTCCCAATGCGACGCGAACCGATGGAAACCACCTCGACAGGGTTGTCCGGGTCGTCGAAGTGGCTCACGTCGGGATCGGCATCCGTGACAAGCGCACCGCTCGGGTCGGTAATCTCTACATTGCCCCTGGCATCCGCTTCTCTGTCATGCACTATCGTGACGATCAGACGCTGTACGTATCGGCTGACGTACACATTCACCGGGCTTCCGGGCACCACGGGGAAGCCTTCCGAGGGCACGGTATTCTGAAGTTGAGCGATCACGCGGTTGTAGGTATCCTCGATCTCCTCAGCGTCTGCAACCTGATATACAAAGATATGAGAAGAACGCCCCTGCAGACTTTGCCAGAATTGAATATAAGCCTGGTATTCAGGCGAGCTTCCCCCCACACGGTTCTGTAGTAACATCACGAAGAGAGGGATGTCGGAGTTTTCAGCAACCAACTGCTCGATGTCAGCCTGGCTCTGGCCTTCGGGGGGATCAGGCACCCCGTCAGTAAGAAGAATGATGGCCGGGAGGTTTCCCGAACGACGGTTTGGCGAAGTTCGCAACTCCCGGTACGCCAACTCCAGAGATTCAACAATCTGCGTCCCTCCGGCATTCGGCGGGTCAGAGATCAGTTGCGCCAGATAGCCGCGCACAGGGTCCAGTGGCTGCAGCGGAGCAACTATCTCGGGCGCAGAGCCCATACTGATGATGCCGGCCTGATAATCTGCCGCGTTGGCATCGCCGAAGCCAAGGCGAGCAATGAATAAATCAGCCCCCACCACCCGCAACGTCGTCGGGTCGTTGCCATCCGAACCAAACATACTCCCAGAATTGTCAACGACAATGAACATGTCGATAGGTCGGCGTATCTCGTCCACTCCCTGAGCACCAACCGACGGCGACGTTACCACGATCGTCGCCACACAAAGCAACACTATGAATGCCGCGAATCTGCTATCAATGCCCCTATGCATATCCTCCTCCTGAAGGACGTGAATCAACCAGTTCTTCTGATACCTGAGGTGGGCCAGATGCTCTCCTGAACCACTCATCAATCAAATCTCTCCTAAACCGCCACGCCCTCCCGACCTTCGTCGCCGGAATCTCCCCCGCCTGCGCTAACTTGTACACCGTGGCCTCCGTCAACCGCAAGTAATCGGCCACCTCTTGCGCGGTCATAATCTCGGTCGTGTCCATAAAAATTGCCCTCCCATCATTTCTGTCAAACATTGCGAAATTATTGCAATTGCAATAATTTCGCAATGTTTTGCGAAACGCCGTTTTTAAGCAAATTAACTCTTGCGCTTTTCCCCTCTATGGTGTATAATGTCAAAATAAGCTTCTTTCTTTCACACTTTTTAACCAAATCTTTACCTAATTGATACAATCGCGCTCAATCTACCACAATGTAACGTAACCATCTATGCAACCTCCACCCGACCGCGCCAAATTACAAGAACTCAGCGTGCAGGCCCTCAAAACCGTTTGGGACGATTTCCCCTTCCCTCCCGCCGAACAAGACCAACACGTCGAAAAAGTCGTCGCCATCCTCCATATCAACCTTTCCAGCGGACGCTGTAAACGCGCAAACGGTGGAAAGGAATGCGCCACCGAAAATTGCCTGCACGTGTACGCACAGCGGGTGGCCAAGCACTACTGGATCGAACACGAAGCTGTCACCGGCCTCGCCGCTAAGGACCCCACCCTCTGGAAGCAACTCTACGACCGCCTCGAAAAGCAGGCCACCTACATCTGCATCCGCCACGGCGCCCCGGCCCGCAAGGCCAAAGAACAGGCCCGCGACTACGCCCAGGAAGCCTGCGAACGCATCTTCCGCAACCACTACCCATGCGACGTGCCGTTCGAAGCGTGGACCGGCAAGATTCTGGTCCACTGTATCCTGCACCCACCCACCCGCTCCAAAGATGTACTCGATCGCTCAGAGTTCGCCGATGCAACGTTCGAAGAGCTCTGGGACTCGGAACGATTCAATTTGACCCCCCTGAGCTTCTCCCAACCGTTCTACAAAGACCCCGAAGTGCTCGTCACGCTCCTGAACGCCGTCGAACAACTCTCCAGCGAAGCGCAGCGCCAGGTCATCCTGCTCGAATTCTTCTTCGAATGGGAACCCGACCAGATCGCCAGGGCGCTGGGCAAAACGAAGCAGGCCGTGTATAATCTCAAACATCGTGCGCTACGTGAACTCAAAGAGGTTCTGTTTCCAAACGATTGTTGATTACAAGTAACGGCCTGTGAAAAGAGTAAACGAACACACCCCCTCGTCGCTGGAACTCCTGCGACAGATAAAACATAACATGTCGAGCGCCTCGCCGTGGCCCGAGCGATTCTATCGCCTTGCCCAGGCGATTGTGACGACCGCTGCCCCCGAGGAGATGTCCCCCTCTCTCACTTGCCAGGAATGCCAGGACAATATGGACCTGCTGGTCATTGATGATTTGGCCGGCCGCGTCTCCTTCCAACAGCACCTCGCACTCCTAGCCCACCTGACGGAGTGCAAAACGTGCCGCTCCGCCTATTTGATTCTCAGAGATCTCCTGTCCGAAGGCACAACTCCCCCGCTTCCGGCCGAACGCCCCTCCGTATCTACACGCCCAGGCGACTGGATGCAGTCTCTCCTCCCACTGACGTTCGAGGTCGTCCACGAGTCCATCAACAGGGCCCTCCGAGGCCCCCAGTTGGCGGCGATGCGGGGAGACGCGTCGGCAGAGGACGAAGAGCACAGAACGCTGGCCTACATCGACGCCCTGCTCACCGAGCACGAGGACCTGATCGTCGAGGTATCTGTCCTGCGCAGCCTCGCGCAGCC
>JAFGOJ010000440.1 GCA_016926575.1 Anaerolineae bacterium
CACAATGCCCCACGTAACTGCTCAGCTTACGCTTCGCAGTTGCCCTTCCCCGTCCGCGAAGGGGGAAAGCGGGGGTGTCGAGAGCGGTTTCGCCGCTCTCGACACCCCCATTTTTCCTCTTTTCGGGCCGGGAGCACTGCTCAGGCGCACAGCCTGAGCAGTTACTGCCCCACATTGTACCAGATTTGGCGATCCAGCAAAGTGAAACTCAGCGCACAGAAAACCGCGCGCGCAGCCGGATGTCGCGGGACGAGTGACCGACGAGCACCTCGAACGCGCCCGGCTCGACCGCCCACGCCTGCCGCGCCGGATCGTAGAACGCCAGAGCATCAGCATCCAACTCGAAGGCCACCGTCTGCGCCTCCCCCGGTTCCAAGGCCAATTTGGCGAACGCTTTCAGTTCCTTCTCCGGCCGGGTCAGGCGCGGAGAGACGTCGCGCACGTAGAGCTGCACCACCTCCTGCCCCGCGCGCGGACCGGTGTTCTGCACCGTCACGCGCGCCCGCAGCCCCTCTCCCACCGCCACCTCGGCCGCGTCCAGCACCAGGTCCGCGTACGTGAACGTGGTGTACGACAGGCCGTAGCCGAATGGGAACAACGGCTCGATGCCCTTCTTGTCGTAGTAGCGATAGCCGACAAAGAGGCCCTCTCCATAGTAAACCTTGCCGTTTTCGCCGGGGTAGTTGATGTAGGCCGGATTGTCTTGCAAGCGCCTGGGGAACGTGGTGGGCAAGCGGCCGGAAGGGTCGACGTCGCCGAACAGCACGTCGGCGATGGCGTTGCCCGCCTCCTGGCCCGGGTACCAGGCCAGCAGCACGCCCTTCACCTTGTCCGCCCAATCCATCTGCACCGGCGACCCCGCACTGAGCACCACGACCGTGTTGGGATTGGCAGCGGCGACCCGTTCGATCAACGCGACCTGCTCGCCCGGCAGGTCCATGTCCGGCCGGTCGAATCCCTCGCTCTCCCACTCGTCCGTCAGCCCGGCGAAGACGAGTGCTACGTCGGAGCGCGCGGCCAGGTCGGCCGCAGCAGCGATGGGGTCGGGCGGAAGCGGCGGCATGCAGCGCAGGTTCAACGCCTGCCAGGCCAGCCCCAGGTCCCACGCGTAGGCCACTTCGAGCGCGTAGCCCTGCCCGGCCGCCAATTCGACCTCGGCTACGGACAGTTCTTTGGCCTCCCCAGGTTGGTGCTCGATCACCCTGCGCCCATCCAGCGCCAGCCAGCTCGTGCCGGTGCTCTCCAGAGCGAAGGTGTACGCCCCCGACTCGGGCGGGGTCAGGGTGGCCGTCATGCGCAGCGAGAAACGCATCGGGTTGACGCCCGGTGCCAGGTCGTCCACCCACTTGAACGTCCCTTGCCGGACGACTTCGGTACAGAGCGGATCGCCCGACATGTCCGGCGCGTCGAAATACGTCATCGTCAGGCCCTTCTCACCGCTATCCGTGGTCAGCCAATCGACGTTGAGCGGTGGCAGGCCCTTGCTCGCCGGGCAGCCCAGCGCGTAACGCACCGCGGCCTGTCCACCGGCGCGAGCCACGATGCCCGCGTACGGCGACACCGTGTAGTGCGGCGTGACGCGGATGCTGCCGCCGCCCTGCACCGCGGGCCATCGCGCGTGGGCGCCGATGACGGCAATCGAATCAAGCGCCTCCAGATCGAGCGGCAGGATGGCGTCGGCATTCTTGAGCAACACCATCGCCTCAGCCGCCGTCTCGCGCGCCAGACGACGGTGCTCCGGCCGGTCCACCGCCGCTTCCGGCTTCGGGCCGGGGTCGCCAAACGCGCCGGCCCGTTCGAGCGTGCGCAGCAAGCGCCGCACCTTGTCGTCCACCAGCGCCGCGTCGAGCGCGCCGGAGCGCACCGCGCCCGCGACCCGGCCGCCCATGAAACGGGCCGGACCGGGCATCTCCAGGTCCAGGCCGCCCGCTGCGACCTTGTCGCTGTACGTGCCGAACCAATCGGAGATGACGATACCGTTGAAGGCCCACGCCCCCTTCAGCAGGTCCAGCAGAAGCAGCGCGTTTTCGCTGCAATAGGTGCCGTTGAGCCGGTTGTAAGCCGACATGACTGCCCATGGCTGCGCGTCCCGCAGCGCGATGCGGAACGGCGTCAGGTAGATCTCGTGCAGGGCGCGCTCGCTCACTTCGGAGCTGATGGACATGCGCTCGAACTCCGAATCGTTGCACACGAAGTGTTTGATGCACGCGCCGACGCCCTGGCTCTGCAGGCCTTGGATGTAGGCCGTAGCCATCTTACCGGCGAGGTAGGGGTCCTCCGAGTAGGCTTCGAAATTGCGGCCCGCCAGCGGCGAGCGGTGGATATTCACCGTAGGGGCCAGAAGGATGTGCGCGCCCTTGGCGCGGGCCTCCTCACCCAGCGCCGCGCCCACACGGCGCACCAGGGCGGTGTTCCACGTCGCCGCCAGGGCCGCGCCCGGCGGGAAACACGCCGAGGTCGGGCCGCCCCACGAGCGCGCGCCGCGCGCGCCAGCGGGGCCGTCGGTCATCTTGAGCGCCGGAATGCCCAACCGTTCCACCGGCACGCTCGTCCAACGATCCGCTCCCGCCAGCAACGCGGCCTTCTCTTCGAGCGTCATGTGTGCCAGTAAGTGCTCTATGTCTACAGTCATCGCCCCCTCCTATGGTGCACGTTACCCGTCATGATAGCCCAGATTCCAGGCAGGTCAACTTCTCGTCCTCTAAACGTAACTGCTCAGCTTACGCTTCGCAGTTGCCTTTCCCGCCGCAGGAAGGGGGAGTGGGGGTTTTGCGGGCGGCGAAGCCGCCCGCAAAACCCCCACTTCTCCC
>JAFGOJ010000441.1 GCA_016926575.1 Anaerolineae bacterium
GTCGAGCACGCGGTCGACCGTGACGCCGGTGACGTCCGCCGGCACGGCGTCGATGGCGGGAGAGGTATAGAGCAAGTCGCCGGACGTATTGCGGAAGTGCGGGTTGGCTTCGATCTCATGATCGACACTCCCCCCCGAGATGACGTACACGTCGTTCCAGCGCACCGTGTAGTTCACATTCACGGCTTCGGCCCCGTAGATGCCGTCGCCGGTCGTCGCCGTGTTCGAGGCTACGATGCTGGCGACGATGTCCAGCGTGCCGCCGGTGTTGTAGACACCGCCGCCGGTAGCCGCTTGGTTTTCCCAGATGTCGGAGTGTAGAACGGCAGAGGTTCCGGTGCCGTCGCGGTACAGCCCGCCGCCGTCGACGGTGGCAGTGTTGGCATACAGGTTCACGTTGACCAGCTCGAACGTGCCGCCGCCGACGGCGTAGATGCCGCCGCCGCTGCCGTCGGCGTGGTTGTAGCGCAGTTGTTTCTGCTCGCAGGTGAACACATCCGCTGCGTTGTAGATGCCGCCACCGTCGCCGTCCGCCTCGTTGTACTCGATAGCCGCGCCGCCACCCACGCTCACCTGGCTGCCACTGGCGTTGTAGATGCCGCCGCCATCCGCGCTGGCGTGGTTGCCCCACACCTCACCGCCGGTGATATCCACAGCGGTGCCGCCGGCGGCGTAGATGCCGCCGCCGCTGCCGCTGAGGGCCTCGTTCCCATTGGCAAACACCTCGTCCAGTTGTGCCGTCCCGGTGTTGATGTAGATACCGCCGCCGGAAGCCGCCGTGTTGGAGAACACCTCGATGTTCGAGAGGTTCAGCGTCGATGCGTCGCTCAACAGACCGCCGCCATTTCCGCTGGCAACAACGCCATCCGCCAGGCGCAGCCAGGAGAGAGTGACCGTGCCGGCCAGGTCGTCCACGTAGACCACCCGTCCAGCGCCGGTGGGGGCCGCAACGATCGTTGCTACGTAGGGGATACCGTTGAACGCCACCTGTTCGGAGAAGTCCTTCTCCCACGACCCTTCGATGGTGATGTTATCGTTGATGGTGAGCGTCTCTTCGCAGATGCCTTCGGCGACCCAGATCGTGTCGCCGCCCGCTGCCGCGGCGTCGATCGCGTCCTGGATGCGCCCGTAGGTGATGCCGGTCGACAGCACCCGCGCCAGGCAGTCGTTGGTCTCATCGGCACCGATGTCCGGCCCGGAGTTGACCGGCCGCGGGTCGCCCTCGAAGTCGTGATCTACCCCCAGGCCGTCCTGCGCCTGGTTGATCATCGGAGACGTAGAGAGCAGGTGGAAGTCCCCCGCACCTGGGCCCGCCAACTGTGGGTCGTCGGTGCGGCTGTGCGTGCCGCCGGCAACACCGCCCTCGACGACGTTGTCGAAGTAGTCGTTATAGTCCAGCGTCCCCGAGCTGCCGTACACGGCGCTGCCCTGCGCCGCTGCGGCGTAGTTGGAGTGGAAGATGGTATTCTTGATCGTGGGCGTCGCGCCCGTGGCGATGTAGATGCCGCCGCCGTATCCCGTGTCGCTCGTCAACAGGTTCTGGTACAGTGTATTGTGGAGGATGCTGGGGCTGCCGGCGCCGACGTAGATGCCCGCGCCGCCGTCCGCCGCGGTGTTGCTGTAGATCAGCGTGTTCCAGACCGTAGCGGAGCCGCCCACGATGGCAATCGCCCCGCCGTGGACGTCGGCGGCGTTATGGTGGAACGCGTTGCCCAGGTCCAGCACCAGCGTGCCGCCCTGGTTGTACACCCCACCGCCAACGCCAACGCCAACGCCACCCACCAACTCCACCTCGGCAGCGTTGGCGCCCACCACGTTATCCTCCAGCGTGGTCGTACCCGACTCGTTGTAGAACGCACCGCCTCGACCGGCGACGTTCTCCTCGACCTCGTTGTTGTTGGCGTAGACACTCCCGCCGGCGTTGTAGACCGCGCCACCCTGAGCCGCCTGGTTGTACTTGAAGCCGCCGAATTCGAGCACGTCGCCGTTTCTGTCGTAAATCGTGACGTTGTCCAACATCGCCACCGAGCCGCCCGCGTTGTAGATCGCGCCGCCGCCACCCGTGGCGGTGTTGTTGTACATCAACGTAGGTTCCGCTTCGCCCGTGATGGTCAGCGTGCCGGTGTTATAAAGCACGCCGCCGTCGGTGGCCGTGTTATAGTAGGCCCAGGTGTTGAACATCGTGAACCCGCCGCTGCCGCCGTTGTAGAGCGCGCCGCCGTAGGTGGCGGTGTTGCTGTAGAAGTCGACGTGCGCCAGGCTGGCCGCCGTTCCCTCGTAGAACATGCCGCCGCCCGAGTCCCCGCCGCCCATCACCGCGTCACCGTTGACGATGTTGAAGCGCTCCATCGTGATGGCGGCCGTGTTGGCGATCACGACGACCCGGCCCAGTTCCATCGCGTCGAGCGTCGTCGCGCAGATCGGATCGGGGTAGCCCAGCGGGCCCTGGCACTGCTTGGCGAACGTCGCGTCGTACCCGCCGCGCAGCGTCAGGTTGTGGTCGACGTGCACGGTCTGGTAGAGCGTCGACCCGCCGTAGTCGTAAGGGTGGACGTTGCGGCAAGTGCCGACGGTGACCAGAATCTGGTCGCCGGCGATGCTGGCGTCGATGGCCGATTGGATGTTGCCGTAAATGACCCCCGTGCGGACGATCTTGGCGTAGCAACTGCGCCACTCGTCGGCGCCCATATCGAAGCCCTGATCGCCGGGGCGCAGGTCGTCCTCGAAGTCGTGCGGCAGCGTCATCGTCGGGTCGCCCCGGTCGATGACGGGCGAAGCTTCCAGCAGGTGGAAGTCACCCGCCATTGGGTTGGCGAGCAGCGGGTCCACACTCAGGCTGTGAGCGCCGGCCGTGACCGCGCCGTTGTAGGCCCCGGCCGCCGGCCAAACATCGTTGTAGTCCACACTGTACGTGTTTTCGCTGAAGACCGCGTGGCCGAGCATTGACACGGTGTTGTTCGAGAAAATGTTGCTGACCACGCCGGGCGAGGCGTTCGCGGTGTAGAGGCCGCCGCCGTTGCTGGCGGAGTTGGCGTAGAACGTGTTGTGGCGCGCGATGAGGTTGTTGCCAATATTGTACACGCCGCCGCCGCTCGTCGCGCTGTTGGCCCAGAAGACGTCGTTCTGCAACGTCGTGCTGCCGCCGCCGTGGTAGACCGCGCCGCCGTTGGTGGTCGCGTGGTTCGCGTGGAAGACAGTGCTGTCGAGTAGCGCCTGGCCGCCGGCATTGTAAAACGCACCGCCGCCGGTGGCCTGGTTCCCAAAGACCGTGTTGCCGTCGAAATACACCCGGCCGCCCGCGTTGTAGAACGCGCCGCCGTTGGTGGCCGTGCTGCTGTAGACCAGGCTCTCGGTCAGGCTGAAGGTGCCGCCGGAAACGACAAACACCGCGCCGCCGTTGGTGCCGCTGCCCTGACGCAGGTGCAGCCCCGTCATCGTGACGACCGCCGTATCGGCGATGTAGACCACCCGGCCCATCCCCAGCGCGTCGAGAATGGTCGGGTTGGCGATAGGATCAGGAGTAGACCAGTTGGTCGTGGTGTACCCACCTTGGACGGTCAGCGTCTTGGTCAAAAAGACCGTCTGGTTCATGCTCTGGACCGTGTTGACGCCCATGCAGACACCCGCGACGTAGAGCGTATCGCCGTCGCTGCTGTCGTTGACCGCGTTTTGCACGTTGCCGTAGGTCGGCGCCTGGCCGTTGATGCGCACGTAGCAGCCGCCCACCTCATCCGCGCCAATGTCGAAGCCCTGGTTGGTGGGGCGTGGGTCGTCTTCGATGTCGAACGTCACCGGGCTGTTTGGATCGGCTACCTCTTCGGCCGGAGAGCCGGCGGGGAGGCGCAGGAAGTCGGCGCTGGCCGGGTCGGTGGAAATGAAGTTAGGATCAAGGCCAATGTTGCCGGTCCCGTCGCTCTGCGCCAGGGTGCCGCCGTAGTTGCCGCCGATGAGGTTGCCATACACGTCGTTGTAATCGAATGCCGGATCGGAGCCGCCGCTGTAGATGCCCGCCCCGCTGGCCGCGGTGTTGGTGACAATCAGGCTGCTGTTGATCAGCGCCGCCGTGCTGGCCGAGGCGTGGTAGATGCCGCCGCCCTGGTCGGTGGCCCGGTTGGCGTAGAACGTGTCGTGGCGCACGGTCAAAGCGGCGGAGAGGTTATACAACCCGCCGCCGTCGCCGCCGGCGGTGTTGGCGGCCAGGATCGTGTTGATGATGGAGGCTGTGCCGCTGGCCGTGTTGTAGACACCACCCCCGTCTCCGGTGGCGGTGTTGCTGATGAGCACGCTACGTTGGAGCATCAGCTCGCCGTCGTCGACGTTGCACACGCCGCCGCCGTCAATCGCGTCGTTGTTCTGCACCGTCAGCCGGTCGGCGTGGAGCGAACCCGCGCCGTTGTAGATGCCGCCGCCCAGCGTGGCCGTGTTGCTGAGGAAGAGCGTCTGACTGATGACCGTCGCGCTGCCCCCGTTGTAGAGGCCGCCGCCCTGTTGGGCCAGGTTGCCCTCGACGCGGGCATATTCGATCGTGCCGCCCGCCAGGTAGATGCCGCCGCCATACGTAGCCAGGTTGCCCGAAACAGTCGTCGCGTTTGCCGCACTCGAGCTGCCCAACGCCAGCGTGCCGTTGGCGTGGTAGATGCCGCCGCCGTACCCGGCGGAGCCGTCGGCGATGACACTCTGCCAGATTCTCAAGTAATCACTGTCGTTGTACACACCGCCGCCGGCGTCGCCGTTGCCCGGGCCATCGCCCAGGCCGCTCGCGTCGCCGTTCAGCAGTACCAGGCGCGAAACCTGCACGGAGACCGCGCCATTGACCACCAGCACGCGCCCCTCTCCCAGGGCGTCGAGCGTCGACGTCGCCGGGCCGGTGCCTAAGTCGCCCTGCAGCGTCAGGTTCTTGTCCACGTAAGCCGCCTGGCGGAAGACCTGTCCGCTGACCAGGCGCGACTGTACGCCGCGACAGACCCCCGAGATGCGCACCACGGCGCTGGGCGGCGCCGCGTCGATGGCCTCTTGAACCGTGCCGTACACCGGGCCGACCTGCGTGCCGCCCACGACCACCCAGGCCAGGCAGCCCGCCAGCTCGTCGGCGCCTATGTCGTACCCCTGGTTGATCGGGCGTCTGTCCCCATCGATGTCGGCCGCCAGGAACGTCGCCGGGTCGCCCGCGTCGACGGCCGGCGACTCATACGTGAGGTGAAAATCGCCCACAGCCGGGTCCTCGAACAGAGGGTCCGCCGCGATGCTGTTCAATCCCGTAGCCACGTTGCTGTTGGGTGAAGAGCTGGCCGTGTTGTTCCAGAAATCGTTGTAGTCGATAGACAGCGCACCCGTGCTGATGCGGTACAGTCCGCCGCCACTGTTGACCGCCGCGTTGGCCGCGAAGATGGTATTGGAAATCACCGCCGGGGCGCTGGCCGCGTCATAGAGGCCGCCGCCGAACGTGTTGGCCCAGTTGCCGTAGAACGTGTCGTTGACGATCTCCAGCCCACCCGCACCTTTGTAGATGCCGCCGCCACTGCCCGTGGTGGCCGTGTTGCTGTAGACGACGGTGTTCCACACCTGCAACGTGCCGCCCGCGGCGTAGAAACCGCCGCCCGACTCGGCGGTGTTGCTCGCCACGTGCGTCTGTGAGATCATCACCGTCCCGCCGAGCTGGTATACACCGCCGCCCAACGTGGTCGCGTCGTTGTTCAAGAGCGTCAGTGCCTGCCCCACCATGTCGCCGGCCTCGTTATAGAGCGCGCCGCCGCGATTTGCCGCTGCGTCGGAGATGGAAACGTCGAGCAGCACAGGGTCGCCGCCTTCGTTGTAAATCGCGCCGCCCTGGTCGACTGCCGACACGTTCGTGATGGTTACATCCTCGATCACCGGCGCGCCTGCGCGGACGTAGATCGCCCCGCCGCGCGTGGCCGTGCAGCTCTGGATGATCACATTGCTCAGCGTGGGGGATCCGCCATCCAGGTAGAACGCGCCACCGTGGCCGCTGATGTAGGCGTTGACCACCGTAAAGCCCGAAATCTCGGGGCTGGACGCGGTGCGCTCGACGAAGATGCCGCGCCCGCTGTTGCCCACGTTGATGACCGTGGCCGCGGGATTGACCCCGCCACCGGGCAGGCTGAACGCCCCGCCACTGTACAGATAGCCGCCCAACAGGCGGATATCGCTGTCGATACGGATGCCGACCTCATTGTAGGTGCCCTGGGCCACCAACACACTATCCCCCCAAATCGCCTGGTTGACCGCGTAGCCGATCGTGGTGCATGGGTGGTCAGGCTGGGTACAGTTGTTGTTGGTATTCGTGCCCAACGTCGAGACGTACCGGTCGCCCGTGATGGGGTTGACCGTCGTCGTATCGGTCACGACGTCGAAGAAGCTCTCCGAGAAGCCCGAGGTGGCCTGGATGGTCATCACGTCGGCCAGGCGCGCGGGTGCGGTGTTGGGCACCGTGGTGCGGGCAACGACCGTGGTCTCCTCACCCGGAGCCAGCGTCACGTATGCCTGCGCCGTCGTCGTCGTCGAGAGCGTCGGCGTCGGTTCGACCAACTCGCCCCATCCCAGAGGTGACGTGAGGTCGAGCCGGAACGTGTCCTCGCCGCCGCCGGTGTTGCGCAGCGTATGGGTATACGTCAGCACCTGGCCGGGGTCGGCATTCCGGTCGTAGTTGGGGAAGAATTCCACCCCCGGGGAGGTGATGATGTCGACGGCCGTGTCGTAGGTCGACGGGTTGCTCTGGGACGTGGCCGTGATGACCGTCTCGTTGTAGACGCCGCCCACCAGCGGGTCGGGGGCCGTGACGAGCACCTCGAACGTACGGCTTTCGCCCGCTTCGAGTACCACCGGAGACGAAATCCCCCCCCACAACACCGTCCACCCCTCGCTGTTGGAAGAGTCCAGCGTGAACGAATCCGTCGGCGAATCGGTGTAGCCCAGATTGACGATGGTGTGGGTAAACGTGAGCACCTGCCCGGCAATCGTAGCCGGGTCGGTGAAGACGAAGGGACTCTCCGGTGCGTCGCCGATGGCTACGTCGGTGTAGGTGAGCCGTTCGTCCGCGCCGACGTCGGAGCGGGAGCCCTGGGGGCGCGCATCGCCCTCGAAGTCGTCGCTCAGCGTCGAGGCGGGGTCCGCGCGGTTGACCAGTTCGGAGTCAAACGCGAGGTGGAAATCCCCGCCGGCGGCATCGGCGAACTGCGGGGCGACGTGCAGATCAGTCGCCCCTTCCACGGCATCGCCGCCGTAATGGCCAGGGGTATTATTGTAGAGATTGTTGTAATCGAACGTGAAATCCTCGCCGGTATGGACAAAGACCCCGCCCCCGCCAGTTGACGCGGTGTTATTCGCCACAACGGAGTTGCCCAGCGTCAGCGTGCCGTCGGCGTAGGCGCCGCCGCCGAAGGCAGCAGTATTGTTGTAGATCACGTTGTGCTGCACGTTAGCTGTCCCGGCGAAATAGATACCGCCGCCGCTGTTGGAGGCCGCGTTGTCGTAAATGACGTTGTTGTACAGACTGGCGACGACCGTCGGCCCCAGGTAGACGCCACCGCCATTGGCGGCGGTGCCGTTGCGGATGTGCAGGTTCTCGATCTGGACGAAAATTTCGGTATCGTTGGCGGCGTAGATCACCCGCCCCGCGTCCTGGGCGTCCAGAATCGTGGTATGGTGAGAGGGGAGCGTCCAGTTCGTCACCGTATACCCGCCGCGCAGGGTCAGGCTGGCGTCGATGTAGGCCACCTGATCGGTCCCGCCGCGCGTCTGGACACCGGCACAGGTGCCTGCCACCTGCACCACGCCGCCGGAGCTGGCGGCGTCCACCGCGGTTTGGACGTCCGTGTAGACCCGCCCGCCGGCCAGGCGGGCGTAGCAATCGCTGGGGGCGGTATACTCGTCGGCTCCGCGGTCGATGCCGCTGCCGAAGGGCCGGCCGTGGCCCTCGAAGTCGACACTCGGCGCGCCGGTGGCGTCACCGCTGTCGATGGCGGGGGAGCCCGCCGAGAGATGAAGATCGCCATTCGCTGCGTCGACGAACAGCGGGGCCTGGTCGGTGCGGTTGCCGGTGCCAGAGGTATAGCTGCCGGGGGTGGGTGTGTTGCCCCAGAAATCGGTGTACGTGACCTGGATGCTCGAATCGCTGCTCAAAATGCCGCCGACGTAACCGGCCGTGTTCGTGGCAATGATGGTATTCTTGATCGTTGCCGTGGCGGTAAAGACCAGCATCGCGCCGCCTGCACTGGAGGCGTAATTGGCGTAAAACGTGCCGTTATCCAGCACGAGCGTACCGCCGTCGACGAGGAGTCCGCCGCCATTTCCCACCGTCGAGTTGTTGTAGACCAAAACATTGCGGGCATTCAGCGTAGCGCCCTGGACTTCGATGCCACCACCGCCGCTGATGGCAGTATTGGCGACATTGTTGTACACTTCGGTCGCTTCGATTGTGGTATTCGAGCGCGCACTGACGCCGCCGCCGGCGAAACCGGCAGTATTGGAGTAAATGAAACTATCTCGGATCGTCAGCGTCCCGCCGTCGCGGTTGGCCACCCCGCCGCCCAGGCTGGCGGAGTCCACGGCCCTGTTCCCGTGAATCCAACACTCCGTCAGAGTCAGATTGCCTCGGTTCGAGACGCCCGCGCCGCTATACAGATCGCCTGTCCCGTCCAAATAGCCGCCCGTGATGTGGAAACCGCTCACGGTGGCGATGATGCCAGAATTGATTGCCAACACACGATTCGTGTTCTGCGCATCGATGGTCGTCTGATTGAGCACCGGGTCAGAGGTGAGCCAGTCGGACGTCGTGAAGCCGCCGCGCAGTGTCAGGCGCTTTCCCAGTTCGACATAGCCGGTGTACGTGCCTGCAGCGACGCGTATCTCGTCGCCGGCGCTGGCCTGGCTCACGGCGCGCTGGATCGTGGCGCAGGGTTCGAACCGGTTCAAGCAATCGTTGCCCGTGTCGCTGCCAGCGGGTGGCGGGGCCACGTAGCGAATGGGTACGTCGGCTGCGTGCAGCGCCAGAGGCTGGCCGGTCAGCCAGAGGCATACCGCCAACGCAAACGCCGCTGTCAGGAACGAGAAAAAAAGCAGGACGCGTCGATGACGCGTCCCCTCTATCCCAGCCCATCCCCGCGACAGATACCGGCGATCGCGCTGGCCTGCATTCGTATCATTTACATAAGTGCCTTGTCCCATGACGTATCCCTCCTGAAAGACTCTTGTGTTGACTAACTATTATGGCTCATCCGTTGCGGCAGGTGTCATTCTGAGAAACGAAGGCCGCGAAGCGGCCGAAGTGACGAAGAATCTACCCCTTTCGGCTAACAACCACCTTCTAAAGGCGGGAAGGGCAGATTTCCTTCGGCTACGCTCAGGACAGGCTTCGCTTCGCCGCCGGAGCATGTCCTGAGCGTAGTCGAAGGGGCGGCTTGCTCAGAATGACAAATGGAAAGAACCTTGTGAGCACGTTCACCCCCAAACTGAATCACTCCCGCCCTACACGTATCCGTCGACCTTGTCGGGGAAATGAGAAGAAAGCAGAACAACCCTTAGAGGGCGGGTGCCCTCTAAGGGTATCAGATGCGCAATGAATACGTGCGGCCTACCAAGAAACCGCTACACTGCCGCCAGCACCCGCAGATACCGTTGCCGAACCACTGCTGGGAGCCGGGCCAGTGATCGTGCACGACCCGTTGCACATAGTGGATCCAGAGACATCACCACTAACGCTGACGTTCGTGGCCGTAGAAACCTGGACAGACACCGTCACCTGGCCCAGGCTGTACACAGCCGACGCGCCGGTGATCACTCCCGGTGAGGAACCACCGCCCCCACCGCCGCCCCCGCCGGCAGAAAGCGTCTCACCGATCTCGTTGAATACGTTTTCGATGATCGGGCCCAATGCCGTCAAGGCGACAATAACCACAATCGCTACCAGGACAATGATCAGCGCGTACTCCACCAATCCCTGCCCTTTTTCCCGTGCGAGGAGCCTCCATTTTTTCATAATACCACCCCCTATCAAAGTTAAAAAACAAAAAATCGCACGATCAGGACTTTGTCGAAAAATGCCTCGCCCACAGGACCGCCTCCCCCAGCCCATCGGCAAGGCAATGCGAAAGAAGCAAGCCGCGCAAAAGGAACTGCGCCCTGCAAGATTTTCCAACTATCTTAAAAGTAGTATAGCGTAACTCAAGGGAGAAGTCAATATTCCTAGAGTACTATTGGCAATGCACTGACCGCACGGGCAGCTACACGTTATGGGGACGCGCTCAACAACGGCACAGCGTCGCCGATGGGCCGTCCGTCGAAAGTGAGGACCGGCAGCCGCGCCACCGTGGCGGGGAGGTACATGCCCACGCTCAAATGGAGCGGCTCGCCGGCCGGCAGCGTGGGCAGCTCCAGCACATGCGCATCGGGGACAACGTCACCCACCTGCCAGGCACGGGTGGGGTAGCGGCCGGTGCGCGGCACACCGTCGTGCTGGGCGACGATCGCGCCCGCCGCATCCGTCAGGTGGACGAAGACGGTGTAGTCATCCGCGGGCCGCGCCTCGGCGCGCCAGTAGAGGGTCACGGTGAACGTCGCGCCGCTCCGCACCTCGCCCGCCAGATCGTATCCCAGCAGCGCGATCTGGTCGCCCAGCCGGTAGGCCCGGGGCTGCTCTGGCACGATGGACAGCGGCTGCTCGGGAGCCACCCGCACCTGGGCTACCACGGGAAACGCAACGTCCGCGCCCGCCGCGTCGCGCACGGCCAACCGCTCGCCCGACGGCGCGTGGTACAGGCCGATCAGCAGGTCGTACAGCTCCGGCACAGGCGCCCAATCGTCCACGGGAACGGGGTAGGCGTCGCAGAAGGCCGCCCCCACGGGCCAGAGGGAGGTGGGGAAGCGCCCCAGTCCCGGATAGGTGTACCGCTCGGCGACGCGCCGGTCGTCCCGCCCGACGAGGTGCAGGAAGACGGTGTACTCCTGCGCCATCGGCGCCAGGCCCTCCCAGCAGGCGCGCACCTCCAACGTCTCTCCCGGCGCGACGGACGCCGATTCCAGCGTCACGCCCAACAGACGCGCCACGCCGCCAACCTCCCATCCGATCTGGTCGACCGTGGCCTGGGCCTGGGCGGGGGTCACCAGCCGGGGCGGCGCGAAGGCCGGGCGGATGACGGTCCACGGCGTCGCCAGGCTGAGCACGGCCAATCCCGTCAGCCAGCCGAAGCGCAACCAGCGCCACGGCAGCGCGGCCCACCCTCCAACCAGCCACAGTGCTCCGGCTGCGATGGCCGGGAAGAGCAGGCGGCCGTGCGGCGCTTCGACCTGCCGCATCCATTGAAGCAGGGCCACGAAGACCAACCCCCACCACAGCGCAGCGAGGGCAAACACCTGACCGCGGCCCGGCAGGCGACGTTGGAGCGCCATCCGCGCCCACCCCACCGCACTGGCCGCCAGCGCGCCTGCCAGTGCCCAGTAGACCCAATCGGGGAACGTCACGTGGCCCCAGCCGAAGCCACCCCAGAACGTGCGGTAGACGGTGGGCAGTTCGGCGAGCAGCATGGCGAGTGAGGCGGGCGTGCTGCGCCCCCACAGCGAGTCGACGTGGATGCGTAGGGCGAGAGGATCCTGATACAGCAGCGCGTTGCGTGCGTACCACCAGCCACCCACGAGCAGGGCCACGCTCCCCGCGGCGACCAACAGGAGCGCCGTCCGCCGCCAGGCCGTCCGCCCGGCCATCCAGAAAGCCGCGATGGCCAGCAGGCCCAGGAGCAGGGCGCTGGTCTTGGTCAAGATGGACATGCCGATGAGCAGGCCGGTGAGCAGCGCCCGGCGCGGGGACACGCCCTGCGTGACGATGCGCGCCATCGACCACAGGGCGGCGGTGGCGCAGGCGGCGGCGGCGCTGTCGTTGCTCGCCACGCCGCTGATAAAGAGGAACTGCGGCGTGAACGCGACCACTGCCGCGACGCTCAGCGCCCACAGCGGCCGGTCGGGGAACGCCTCACGCCCCACCCCCCAGGCCGCGGCGACGGTCGCCAGGCCGAAGGCCAGAGAGACGAAGCGTGCCACACGCACCGCGAGGGCGGTTCCATGCCATGGGAAGGCCTCGCGGCGCGTGTGGACAAGCATATTCTTGTTGTCGTTGGACGTGCCGGGGGATTGGTAGCCGAAGCCCGGGTTATGCCACATCACGGCGCTCAGGTCGTCGTCGCGGACGAGGGTGTTGAGCGCTGCCGCTGCGCCGTAGTAGAGCGGCGGCTGGGCAACCTCCTGATTCGCCCCGCTGCGGTTATCGGTCAACGCGGGGAGGCCGTGTCCCTCGGCCAGGTAGCGCACGTAGGCGTAGTGCCAGATCTCGTCAGGCGCTTCGAAGAGCGGCGTGACCAGGCTGTAGGCCAGCCCCAGCAACAGGAAAAGGCCCAGCAGAGCCGGGGCGGAGACGTCGCGCGCTAACCTGTTCGGCATAAACGATCCGTAACATCCGGGGGTTAAGGCCAGGGGTCGCCGCTGTACTCGACGGCCGACACCTCCGTGTAGCACGTATCGCCCACCAGGCGGCGCGACACAGCGACGAATTCGACGACCTCATCCGCACCAATGCCATCAATGACGACCTGGTGGGTCGATACCGGCGCATAACTCACGGGTGTCTCGTAGTCAAAGTCGATTGATCTTGCAACCAGAGGCAAGTAATACGTATAGGAGAGAGGGGTCGTCACAGAGACGGTCGTCACCGGGAGAATGTTGTACCAAACCTGCGTGGAAGCAGCCGCGGACGTGTCCCACGTGATCTGAACCTGGTCCCCATTCGTAGACACGTTCACGTTGCTGATAAATCCACTTGGCGTCCAACTGGATGGATCGGCAAACCGGTTGCCTGGCGGACTGACCTGGAACAGAGAGCCGGCATCCCAGAAGGTATCGTAGTACCCGTATCCCGGTTCGGGGGAGACGTAGGTGATAGCCGTGAGCGCGTTGCCGCGCGTCTCGGCGGTGACGGTGTGCAGCCCCCACGTTTCGTAATAGGTCTTCCGGGGGGACCAGACGATATCCGAAGGCACAGCGGTGAGCCGCGGGTTATCCAGCGTGTTGTAGGTGCGGCCAAAGGGGTCGAGTCCAATGCGGGCGTTGTGCTCGGCGCCCGTCCCGGAGTGATTGCGCCCGTACATCTGAAACTGGTAGAATGCGCAGGGCTGAAGATTGGCCACGCGCTGGTAAATGCCGGCCGTATACGTCGCGCCGTAGCGGAAATAGATTTGGGCGTGGTCCCCGTCGTAGCGCTGTGGGCGCCAGTCACGCACGTCGTCGTATTCAGGGATATCGTCCCGCAGCCACCAGCGATACCAGCGCTCAGCGACGAAGTGGTTGGGCGGCATCCAGTAGAATCCCAGGTCCTCCATACCGCCGTTGACCAACAACCCGGTGTCGATGGGTGAGATGGCGCGTCCCCCCCCCGTATCCGGTTCGCGCTCGCCGCCCAATACCGGCATCGCTAACCCAATGCCTATCAAAACGATCAGCAATAGTTGTCCAATATATCGCTTCTGCATCACATTTCTCCAGCACCAAGAATCTTTCGGTTTTAGCATTGAACACTCACCTGACTCCATCGAAAAAAAACAAGAGTTTACCGCAAAGGACGCCAAGCGAATCTTCGCGCTCTTGGCGTCTTAGTGGTGAAAATCTCCCCTTCTTTCAAGAGAGTCAGGCCTGCTTTGCCAAAACAAACTCTACCACGGACTACAGAAACTGACAAGCCTCTAGTTGACACACCTGCCCAGCTTGGTATACTTCTTCGCATATGAGACGCTTGCGGTACGTCGCCGTATACCTGCTGCTCCTGGTATTGTTTGCCCAGGTTGCTCTGGCCGCGCGCCGCACATCGATCACGCTGGACGAGCCGCTCCACATCGCCAGCGGCTACGCCTGCCTGCTCACCGGCGACTATCGCCTGGTCGAAGAGCACCCGCCGCTGCTCAAGATGTTCCAGGCTGCGCCGCTGCTGCTGGCCGACCCGCCTCTCCTCGACCCGCGCGAAGCGCCCGGCTGGGACGACGGACGGCTGATCCCCGTCGCCGAGGCTATCATCGTCCCCTACCGCCCCATCGAGCCGCTGGTCTTCGCCGCCCGCGTGCCGACGATGCTGCTGGCATTGCTGCTGGCGGTTCTGGTCTACCGCTGGGCCGCCGACGCCTTCG
Source organism: Anaerolineae bacterium (assembly GCA_016926575.1). Taxonomy (GTDB): domain Bacteria; phylum Chloroflexota; class Anaerolineae; order B4-G1; family DUEL01; genus JAFGOJ01. The sequence goes on from JAFGOJ010000441.1 coordinate 14,178, forward strand.
ACGCCCGCGCCGGCCTGTTCGCCCTGGCGCTGTGCGCCTTCGACCCCAACGTGCTGGCCCACGCCGGCGTCGCTGCCACCGACCTGGGCGCTGCGTTCGCCCTCTTCGCCAGTACCTACACCTTCTGGCGCTGGCTGCGGCAGCCTACGGCCACGCGCGCGCTGCTCGCCGGGCTGATGCTGGGGATTGGGCTGGGCATCAAGCTCACGGCCGCACTCGTGCTACCGGTGCAGGGAGTGCTGTTCCTCGTCTATGCGGTGAGGGGTTCAAGATTGCAGGTTGCAGATTGGCGGTGTTGGATGCGCTTCGCGTCGATCTGGCTGATGGGGGTTGTCACCTTGTGGGCGATCTACCGCTTCGAGGTCGGCCCGCTGCCCGGCCTGCCCTTCCCCGTTCCCATGCCCAGCCACCTCCTGCCCTTGTTCAAGCTGCAAGAGCACATGCGCGAGGGTCATTCGGCTTTCCTAATGGGCCAGAACTACCACCACGGCACGTGGGCCTACTTCCCCATTGCCTTCGCCCTCAAAACCCCGCCCCTGACCCTGGCGCTGCTCCTCGCCACCCCCGTTGGACTGGCGCTGCGCCGGCTTTCCTCCCCCGGCTGGCGCGACGAGCTGGCCCTGCTGGCGCTCCCCATCCTCTATTTCACCCTCAGCCTCACCAGTGGGATCAACATCGGCTACCGCCACCTGCTGCCGGTGTTGCCGTTCGTTTTCGTGTGGGTGGGACGAGTTGCGAATTGCGAGGTGCGAATTAGGAACTGCGAATTGCGAATTGCGAGTCGCGAACCCAAACCTCTCATTCCTAATTCGCAATTCCTAACTCGCCATTCGCACTTCCCGCTTCGTAACGGCCTCCTCATCGCTGCTCTCACCCTTTACGCCACCACCACCCTCACCCTCTTCCCCTGGCACCTGGCCTACTTCAACATCTTCGCCGGCGGGCCGGACGGGGGCTACCGTTACCTGGTCGATTCGAACCTCGATTGGGGACAGACGTGGATGGCGCTACACGATTACGTCGACGCGCATGGCATCGACGCCTTCGGCCTGAGCCAGTATACGATCAACGACCCGCGCGCCTATGGCCTCGACTACACCCCCCTCCCCCCCTGGCCCGACGCCCCGCCGGTCCTCCCGCGCCGCTTCAACCCCGCCCCCGGCATCTACGCCATCAGCAGCACCACCCTCCAGGGCGTGGTCGTGGCCGACTCAGAGATGTTCGACTACTTCCGCAACCTGGAGCCGACCGCCCGCATCGGCCACGCCATGTTCGTCTACGAGATCGACCCCGCGCCTCCCACCGGCTGGGCCGCTCAATGCACGACGCCCATCGCCCCGCTGCCTGCCGACGTGCTGGCGGAGGGCCTGGGCCAGGCCGGCCTGCGCGTCGCCTATTTCGACTGCGCGCAGAGCTGGCTCTACCCCGAGGGGAACGGCTGGTTCGTCCTGGCGCGGGCCTACGAGGGCTGGGGCTTGGCACACGCGCGGGGCGGGCGGCTGGCCTACGAGCAGGCGCGTCCCTCAGCGCTGCCGCCCTTCTCCATCTACGAGTGGTTCGGGCACGAACCGCCCGCCGCGTCGAACGACGGGCCGTTCCACGCCGCGCCCGGCGACTGGCCGCCTCAGCAGGTCCAGGCAGAAGGCACCCCACTGACCGCACCCGTGCCGGTCGGGGGCGACCTCGCGTTCCTCGGTTACACCGTCGAAGCAAGCGCCGGCGCGGCCGTCGTACACACTCACTGGCAGGTGACCCGCACCCCACAGCAGCCACTCTCCTTGATGGCGCACCTCCTGGGCAGTGACGGCGTCCCCGCTGCCGTGGCCGACGGACTGGGCGTGCCCACCGACCAGATGCAGCCCGGCGACGTGATCGTCCAGCGCCACGTCTTCGAAGCCGCGCCCGGCACGTACTGGCTCCAGGTGGGCGCCTACACCCTGCCCGACGTGACGCGCCTGCCCGTCGGCAGCGCCGGTGACCGGCTGGTCGTGGGCACGCTCGAGGTGACGGCCCCGTGACCGTGCGGCGATGGCAGCCCTGGGCGGCGGTCGCGCTCCTGGCGCTCCTCTTCGCCCAACTCCTCCACGCGGCCACGTCCCTTTCCGCCACCATCGACGAGCCGTTCCACATCACCAGCGGCTACGAATACCTGCGCACCGGCCAGCTGCGCCTGTTCGACGAACACGTCCCCCTGGCGAAGGCGCTCTTCGCCTGGCCGTTGTTCGGCGTGCCCGATCTGGCCCCGCCCGAGAACGCCGCTGCCTACGCCCAGGGCGACCTGATCGGCGTGGCCCAATCGACACTGCTCGCCTACCGCCCGCTCGACCGGGCAATCGTGGCCTGTCGCGTGCCGGTGGCCCTGCTGACGCTGCTCCTGGCCGCGACGGTCTACCGCTGGGCCGCCCGCCGCTTCGGCCCGACCGCGGGCGTGGCGGCACTGGCGTTCTTCGCCTTCGATCCCAACGTGCTGGCCCACGGCAGCCTGGCCACGACCGACATGGGCGCGACGGCGTTCATCTTCTGGGCCGCGCTGGCATGCCTGGCCTACCTGGAGCGGCCCGCCGAGCGCCGCCGCTGGTGGGTCGCCGCGCTCGCCCTGGGGCTGGCGCAGGGGGCCAAGCTGACCGCGCTGCTGCTCCTGCCGGTATTGGGGACACTGGCGCTGGTCGACGCGTGGGCGACATCCGATGAGCGCCGCTGGAGCGCCGTTGGGCGGCGCGCGCTCTCCTACGCCGGGATGGTGGCCGTGGCCGGGCTGGTGGTGTGGGCGCTCTACCGGTTCGAGGTGCGGCCGCTGGCCGAAATCGCCGGCGGACAGTTCCCCATCCCCGCCGCGAGCCACGTCGAGCGCTGGCTGCGCCTGCAGACCAACATCGCCTACGGTCGCGAGGCGTTCCTGCTGGGCCAGAATCGCATGCACGGCTGGTGGCAGTACTTCCCGGTCGCCTTCCTGGTCAAGACCCCCTTGCCGACGCTGCTCGCCCTGCTCCTCTCCCTCCTCACGCTCGTGCTCGGCCGCCGCAGCAGCCTGCGCGACGAGCTGGCGCTGGCCCTCTTCCCCCTCACCTACGCCGTCTTCAGCCTGACGAGCACGATCAATATCGGGTACAGGCACCTGCTGCCCTTGTTACCGTTCCTTTTCGTTGGCCTGGGGA